>NZ_JBXAJV010000004.1:0-81490 GCF_058797635.1 Pseudomonas sp. GW823-FHT02C02
CCCCCCCCCCCCCCCCCCCCCCCCCCCCCCCCCCCCCCCCCCCCCCCCCCCCCCCCCCCCCCCCCCCACTCCTACAGAGGTTTGTGTCTGGCCTGAAGACCTGTTTAAAAACGACCTCCATCTGTACTGAAAGCGCTACAGCGGAACGATATCGCTACACCCTCCCCTGATCACCGCTGTGCAAGGCTTTGATCCACTTAGGCTTTTTTCTTCGCCTCTTGCTGTAGCGATTTCGCTACAGTCATCAATCTATCGTGCTTCGCAATACCAACTAAACCATTGATTTATAACGATAAAAAAACATTGGCCGCGAAATTGCTTAGTAACCCGCCATAAAGCAGGGCTTTAGCCCAAGCATTCCATCGCGTCCACCAGACAAGTCTGGCCCCCTTAGGAGTTTCCATGAGCGAGTTGCGTTTTACTGAAGATCACGAATGGCTGCGCACCGAAGCTGACGGCAGCGTCACTGTCGGCATCACCGCCTTCGCACAGAACGCCTTGGGCGACGTGGTTTTCGTACAACTGCCTGAGCTGCAGTCCTACGACAAAGGCGCCGAAGCCGCCACCGTGGAATCGGTAAAAGCCGCCAGCGGCGTGTACATGCCACTTGACGGCGAAGTGCTGGAAGTGAACCCGGCACTCGACACCAGCCCTGAACTGGTCAACGAAGATCCGCTGGGCGAAGGCTGGTTCTTCCGCTTTAAGCCAACCGACGCCTCGGCTGTCGCCAAACTGCTGGATCAGGACGCTTACGACCGTCTGATCAAAGCCAACGCCGAAGCCTGAGGAGCGCTGACATGACTCAAGTCAACCTGACGACCGCCAACGAATTTATCGCCCGCCACATCGGCCCGCGTTCCGGCGACGAGCAAGCCATGCTCAACAGCCTCGGTTTTGACTCTCTGGAAGCCCTGAGCGCCAGCGTCATCCCGGAAAGCATCAAAGGCACCAGCGTCCTCGGTCTCGAAGACGGCCTGAGCGAAGCCGATGCCCTGGCCTTGATCAAGTCCATCGCCGGCAAAAACCAGCTGTTCAAGACCTTCATCGGCCAGGGTTACTACGGCACCCACACGCCGTCGCCGATCCTGCGCAACCTGCTGGAAAACCCGGCCTGGTACACCGCGTACACCCCGTACCAGCCAGAAATCTCCCAGGGTCGTCTCGAAGCGCTGCTGAACTTCCAGACCCTGATCAGCGACCTGACCGGCCTGCCGATTGCCAACGCATCCTTGCTCGACGAAGCCACCGCCGCCGCCGAAGCGATGACCTTTTGCAAACGCCTGAGCAAGAACAAGGGCAGCCACGCCTTCTTCGCGTCCGTGCATTGCCACCCGCAAACCCTCGACGTGCTGCGCACCCGTGCCGAGCCGCTGGGTATCGACGTGGTCGTTGGTGACGAGCAGGCACTGACTGACGTGACACCGTTCTTCGGCGCCTTGCTGCAATACCCGGCGAGCAATGGTGACGTCTTCGATTACCGCGAACTGACCGAACGCTTCCACGCCGCCAACGCGCTGGTCGCCGTCGCCGCCGACCTGTTGGCCCTGACCGTGCTGACCCCTCCGGGTGAGTTCGGCGCCGACGTGGCCATCGGCAGCGCGCAACGCTTCGGCGTGCCGCTGGGCTTCGGTGGCCCGCACGCGGCTTACTTCTCGACGAAAGATGCGTTCAAGCGCGACATGCCGGGCCGTCTGGTCGGTGTCTCCGTGGACCGTTTCGGCAAACCGGCCCTGCGCCTGGCGATGCAAACCCGCGAGCAGCACATCCGCCGCGAGAAGGCCACGTCGAACATCTGCACCGCGCAGGTTTTGTTGGCCAACATCGCCAGCATGTACGCCGTGTACCACGGCCCGAAAGGCCTGACGCAGATCGCCAACCGCATTCATCACCTCACCGCGATTCTGGCCAAGGGCTTGAGCGCACTGGGGCTGACGGTCGAGCAAGAAAGCTTCTTCGACACGTTGACCATTAAAACCGGCGCCAACACTGGCGCGTTGCACGACAAGGCTCGCGCCCAGCAGATCAACCTGCGCGTCGTGGATGCCGAGCGTCTGGGCCTGTCCCTCGACGAAACCACTTCGCAAGCCGACGTGGAAACCCTGTGGGGCCTGTTCGCCGACGCTAAGGCGCTGCCAGACTTCGCCGCCCTCGCCGGTTCCGTGGTCAGCACCCTCCCGGCCGCGCTGGTTCGCCAATCTCCGATCCTCAGCCACCCGGTGTTCAACCGTTATCACTCGGAAACCGAGCTGATGCGCTACCTGCGCAAGCTGGCCGACAAGGACCTGGCCCTGGATCGCACCATGATCCCGCTGGGTTCGTGCACCATGAAACTCAACGCCGCCAGCGAAATGATCCCGGTCACCTGGGCCGAGTTCGGTGCCCTGCACCCGTTCGCCCCGGCCGAGCAAAGCGCCGGTTACCAACAGCTGACCGACGAACTGGAAGCGATGCTCTGCGCCGCCACCGGTTACGACGCGATCTCCCTGCAACCGAACGCCGGTTCCCAAGGTGAATACGCCGGCCTGCTGGCAATTCGCGCCTATCACCAGAGCCGTGGCGAAGACCGTCGCGACATCTGCCTGATCCCGTCCTCTGCCCACGGCACCAACCCGGCCACCGCCAACATGGCCGGCATGCGCGTAGTCGTCACCGCGTGCGATGCCCGCGGCAACGTCGACATCGAAGACCTGCGCGCCAAGGCCATCGAGCACCGCGAACACCTCGCAGCATTGATGATCACTTACCCGTCGACCCACGGCGTGTTCGAAGAAGGCATCCGTGAAATCTGCGGCATCATTCATGACCACGGCGGCCAGGTGTACATCGACGGCGCCAACATGAACGCGATGGTCGGCCTCTGCGCCCCGGGCAAGTTCGGCGGCGACGTGAGCCACCTGAACCTGCACAAAACCTTCTGCATTCCCCACGGTGGTGGCGGCCCGGGCGTTGGCCCGATTGGCGTGAAATCGCACCTGACCCCGTTCCTGCCGGGTCACGGCACCATGGAGCGTAAAGAAGGCGCGGTCTGCGCGGCACCGTTCGGCAGCGCGAGCATTCTGCCAATCACCTGGATGTACATTCGGATGATGGGCGGCGCCGGCCTCAAGCGCGCTTCGCAGCTGGCGATCCTCAATGCCAACTACATTTCCCGTCGCCTCGAAGAGCACTACCCAGTGCTGTACACCGGCAGCAACGGTCTGGTGGCGCACGAATGCATCCTCGATTTGCGTCCGCTGAAAGACAGCAGCGGCATCAGCGTCGATGACGTCGCCAAGCGCCTGATCGACTTCGGTTTCCACGCCCCGACCATGTCCTTCCCGGTCGCCGGCACGCTGATGATCGAGCCGACCGAAAGCGAATCCAAGGAAGAACTGGACCGCTTCTGCGACGCCATGATCCGCATCCGCGAAGAAATCCGCGCGGTGGAAAACGGTACGCTGGACAAGGACGACAACCCGCTGAAAAACGCCCCGCACACCGCCGCGGAAATCGTTGGCGAGTGGACGCATCCGTACAGCCGTGAGCAAGCGGTATACCCGGTTGCGTCGCTGATCGAAGGCAAGTACTGGCCACCGGTCGGTCGCGTCGACAACGTGTTTGGCGATCGCAACCTGGTTTGCGCTTGCCCGTCGATCGAAAGCTACGCTTGATCCATAGGGGGCGGTTCACTGCCCTCACAAGGACACACCGGTTCTGTAGGAGCGAGGCTTGCCCGCGAAGAGGCCATCACGGCCGCTAAAAGCTTCGCGGGCAAGCCTTGCTCCTACAGGTCGTGTGGTGCTCCTCATAACAAGAAACCGGAGAACAACCATGTCGTTAAGCGTGTTCGACCTGTTCAAGATTGGCATCGGCCCTTCCAGCTCCCACACCGTCGGCCCGATGCGCGCTGCTGCGCGTTTTGCCGAAGGCTTGCGCCGTGAAGGGCTGCTGACTGCAACCGCCTGCGTCAAAGTCGAGCTCTACGGCTCGCTCGGCGCCACCGGTAAAGGCCACGGCAGCGACAAGGCCGTGTTGCTCGGCCTGGAAGGCGAACACCCGGACACCGTGAACACCGAAACCGTCGCCGCCCGTCTGCAAGATATTCGCGGCAATGGTCGCTTGAACCTGCTCGGCGAACACAGCATTGCGTTCAACGAGAAAGAACACCTGGCGATGATCCGCAAACCGCTGCCCTATCACCCCAACGGCATGATCTTTCGTGCGTTCGACGCGGCGGGCCTACAGGTCCGCAGCCGCGAGTACTACTCGGTCGGCGGCGGATTCGTGGTCGATGAAGACGCCGCTGGCGCCGACCGCATTGTCGAAGACGCCACGCCGCTGACCTTCCCGTTCAAAAGCGCCAAGGACCTGCTCAGTCATTGCGCCACGTACGGCTTGTCCATCAGCCAGTTGATGCTGACCAACGAAAGTGCCTGGCGCCCGGAAGCGGAAACCCGCGCCGGCCTCCTGAACATCTGGCAAGTGATGCAGGATTGCGTCGCCGCCGGTTGCCGCAATGAAGGAATTCTGCCCGGTGGCTTGAAGGTCAAACGTCGGGCCGCTGCGCTGCATCGGCAACTGTGCAAGAACCCGGAATCGGCGCTACGTGATCCGCTGTCGGTGCTGGACTGGGTCAACCTCTACGCTTTAGCGGTCAACGAAGAAAACGCCAACGGCGGGCGCGTCGTCACCGCGCCCACCAACGGAGCAGCGGGCATCGTACCGGCGGTGCTGCATTACTACATGCGCTTCATCCCCGGCGCCAACGAAGACGGCGTCGTGCGCTTTCTGCTGACCGCCGCCGCCATCGGCATTCTCTATAAAGAAAACGCCTCGATCTCTGGCGCCGAAGTCGGTTGTCAGGGTGAAGTCGGCGTCGCCTGTTCCATGGCGGCCGGCGCGCTGTGCGAAGTGCTTGGCGGCACGGTGCAGCAAGTGGAAAACGCAGCGGAAATCGGCATGGAACACAACTTGGGCCTGACCTGCGACCCGATTGGCGGGCTGGTGCAAGTGCCTTGCATCGAGCGCAACGCCATGGGTTCGGTGAAAGCCATCAATGCCGTGCGCATGGCCCTGCGCGGCGACGGTCAGCACTTCGTCTCCCTCGACAAGGTCATCCGCACCATGCGCCAGACCGGCGCCGACATGAAAAGCAAATACAAGGAAACCGCCCGTGGCGGTTTGGCGGTCAACATTATCGAGTGCTGATGCCCACGCGCATCCGCACACTTTTTCAGGAGCTGAATATGTCCACCGAACAATTGCTGAAAACCCCGCTGCACGCACTGCACATCGAACTCGGCGCGCGCATGGTGCCGTTCGCCGGGTACGACATGCCGGTGCAATACCCGTTGGGCGTGATGAAAGAACACCAGCACACCCGTGATCAGGCCGGGCTGTTCGATGTCTCGCACATGGGCCAGATCCGCCTGACCGGCGCCAATGCCGCCAAGGCCCTGGAAACCCTGGTGCCGGTGGACATCATCGACCTGCCGGTGGGCATGCAGCGCTACGCGATGTTCACCAATGAAACCGGCGGAATCCTCGACGACCTGATGGTCGCCAACCTGGGTAACGACGAACTGTTCCTGGTGGTCAACGCCGCCTGCAAGGATCAGGACCTTGCGCATCTGCAAAAGCACATTGGCGACCAGTGCACAATCGAACCGCTGTTCGAAGAACGCGCGCTGCTGGCCCTGCAAGGCCCGGCCGCCGTGACCGTGCTCGCTCGTCTGGCGCCTGAAGTCGCGAAGATGACTTTCATGCAGTTCACCCGAGTGAAACTGCTGGGTGTCGAATGCTTTGTCAGCCGTTCGGGCTACACCGGTGAAGACGGCTTCGAAATCTCCGTACCGGCCGCCAACGCTGAAGCCTTGGCGCGCGCGCTGCTGGCTGAGCCTGAAGTGGCGGCCATCGGCCTCGGCGCTCGCGACTCCCTGCGCCTGGAAGCCGGCCTGTGCCTCTACGGCCACGACATGAACACCGAGACCACTCCGATCGAGGCCAGCCTGCTGTGGGCCATCTCCAAGCCACGTCGCGCCGATGGCGCACGGGCCGGCGGCTTCCCTGGCGCAGAGACTGTGTTCGCGCAACAACAAGCCGGCGTCAACCGCAAGCGTGTGGGCCTGTTGCCTCAGGAACGTACACCGGTGCGTGAAGGCGCGGAAATCGTCAACGAAGCAGGCGACATCATCGGCGCTGTGTGCAGCGGTGGTTTCGGCCCGACTCTGGGCGGACCTTTAGCCATGGGCTACCTCGACAGCGCTTATATCGCTATTGATACACCCGTATGGGCGATTGTTCGTGGGAAAAAGGTGCCTTTGCTTGTAAGCAAAATGCCATTTGTTCCACAACGCTACTATCGCGGCTGATTGACTGTTTCTATAAGTAACGCGGTTGCGTTAACAGTGCACTAATGTGTAACGCAACCGCCATAAAACAGTGCATGTCTTTGGCTCTAAGCTTCGTTTATGAACGTTGCTTATAACGTTCGAAAACAATTGAACAACCCGATCGAATAAGCCCGCACTAGTGGACACGCTATCGCCATCAACCTGAGCAAAACCGGGGCTCTCACAGGGCTTGTTTTTTCTCACGTAGTTGGCGTAGAGTTTGTTCACTGTGTTTGCATGGGTCGCTTGGAATCGTGACCTGGGCAGTAGCCTACAAGTTAGCTACATCCCGTTCGACGTCTTCTTACTCTCCTGCAACCAGCCCCAGTACTCTTTCATGAGAAGGAGACTGTCATTAATTTTTGCGTCAAAGGAAATAAGAAATGTCCCAACGTCAGAGCGGTACCGTCAAGTGGTTTAACGACGAGAAAGGTTTTGGTTTTATCACTCCAGAAAGCGGTCCGGATCTGTTCGTGCATTTCCGCGCTATTCAGGGCAACGGCTTCAAAAGCCTGAAAGAAGGCCAGAAAGTGACTTTCGTTGCTGTGCAAGGCCAGAAAGGCATGCAGGCTGACGAAGTACAAGCAGAAGCCTAATCTTCTGTAACGAAAAAGCCCCTGATGCTGACATCAGGGGCTTTTTTGTGCGCGTAAATCCGTAAAATAGCTTTTTTTCCGTCCAGAGGCTGTCATGTCGAAACACCTGCTCAACCCCCAGGGCGACTTTCCCGCCGCCACCCTGGGCCGTCGCCTGGCAGCGATGTTCTATGACTTCCTCTTGTGCACCGCCCTGCTGATCGTCACCAGCGGCATTTACAAGATGATCCAGATGGCGATCATCGGCGAAGACAAAATGCGCACATTGACCGAATCCGGCGCGCTGGACGGTGATCCGCTGCTATCGACGGTGTTGCTGTTTGTGTTGTTTGGTTTTTTTGCCAAGTTCTGGACCTGGTCCGGTCAGACGCTGGGTATGCAGGTGTGGTGCATTCGCGTGCAGAACGCGGATGGTTCGTCCATCAGCCTGTGGCAGGCGCTGCTGCGGTTTGTCGTGTCGATCGCATCGCTGTTGTGCGTTGGCCTTGGGTTCTTCTGGTCGCTGTTCGATAAACAGAAACGCAGCTGGCATGACATGTACTCGAACACGCAGCTCGTGCGCATTCCGAAGAAGAACAAGTAGCTGCGGGAAGCAAAAACCACTGTGGGAGCGAGCCTGCTCGCGATGGCGGTGCCTCAGTCAACATACATGTGACTGACGGACCGCCATCGCGAGCAGGCTCGCTCCCACAGTTTTTATCCCACAGTTTTTGCGAGTACTTAAGCGTTACCGGCCAGTTTCATCCGAGCAGCCTGGGTGAAGTCGAGCATCCGCTTCAACGGCCGAATCGCCTGCGGAATCAACGCCGGATCCACAAAGATCTCGTTCGTCCCCTCCTTCAAGCACTTCAGCGTGCGCTCAAGGGTGTTCATCGCCATCCACGGGCAATGTGCGCAACTGCGGCACGCTGCGCCGTTACCAGCCGTTGGGGCTTCGATGAAGACCTTGTCCGGGCACAGCTGCTGCATCTTGTAGAAGATGCCGCGATCGGTGGCGACGATCAGGGTCTTGTTCGGCAGGCTCTGTGCCGCCGCAATCAACTGACTGGTGGAACCGACGGCGTCCGCCAGCTCGATCACCGAGGTCGGCGACTCCGGGTGCACCAGAATCGCGGCGTCCGGGTACAGCGCCTTCATGTCTTCGAGCTGCTTGGACTTGAACTCTTCGTGAACGATGCAGGCACCGTCCCACAGCAGCATGTCCGCATCGGTCTGGCGCTGGATATAAGTGCCCAGATGCTTGTCCGGGCCCCAGATGATGGTTTCGCCGTTATCCATCAGGCTTTCGACGATCTCCAGCGCGCAGCTGGACGTTACCACCCAATCCGCCCGGGCTTTGACCGCCGCCGAGGTGTTGGCATACACCACCACCGTGCGTTCCGGATGCTGATCGCAGAACGCCGAGAACTCATCCACCGGGCAACCCAGGTCCAGCGAGCAGGTCGCTTCCAGGGTTGGCATGAGAATGCGTTTTTCAGGATTGAGGATTTTCGCGGTTTCGCCCATGAACTTCACACCGGCGACCAGCACAGTCTTGGCCGGGTGAGCACTGCCGAAGCGCGCCATCTCCAGTGAGTCGGAGACGCAACCACCGGTTTCTTCGGCCAGGGCCTGAATCACCGGATCGCAATAGAAGTGAGCAACCAGCACTGCGTCCTGAGCCTTGAGCTCGGCAGCGATGGCGGCACGGTAAAAAGCTTCCTCCTCAACGGTCAGCGGCTTGGGCTGCTTGGCGTCGAGGTGGGCTTGAACCAGAAGGCGTTCGGAAATTTGCGTCATGTTCGCAAGACCTGCAGGCGCTTTCGCGCGAAAGTCGAGTATACACCCGGCTCCGGACCCTTCAGGGTACCGCCGGGAGAGTGAGTATCATCAGGCACGGACAGCGGTGAAGCTGCGCAAGGCTACAGAATATCGCTCGGAGACAAAAGACCATTTCAACCAGAATCCGATATTTAACAGGGTGTTACTCAAATCCCGAAACACGTAAAAATTGCCAACACTGACAGTGTGCAATGCTGATCCGCCAAAACCCCCAGCTGCTTATTAAAAAACCAGGGGTGCAATAAGATAAAGCCACAGAGCAGAAGGTACGCATACGCAATCCCCACATAAAAATACAGCAACAGCAAACAAACAAACAAACAAACAAACAAACAAACAAACAAACAAACAAACAAACAAAGCATGCGCCTCGTTTTGACATAGGCCGCAATAGCCAACATAACAAAAAAGTATGACAACTGAGATTCCGGCGTTCTCAATGCCGATTGTTAATATACCCAACCATAGCCCCAAAGCCATACTCTCTGGTCGGATGCGCTAGAAGCGGATTACCGAAATTAAAAAAATCGGAGCGAACAAAATGATAACACCATATATCAATGCACGCCCACATTCAACTTACAGCTCACGAAGAATAAAAACAATTAGAAAAAATGTGAGTGGCGTTAAAACAAAACCAAAAGAATATTGACTTCGCCCCCACTTAACCCCAAATACTGGAGGGTATACACAATCGCACCGGATGCCCAGCAACCGGGCACCGTCAACGACCCCAAAGCTCCTTAATAACTGAGGTAGGTTTCTTCATCCCAAGCGTTAACATAGATGAAATTTACAGACTCAAAGTAGGCGTAAATCATAGGGAAGGCGTAAGACAGATATGCCAACACCACAAAAAGCACGCTCAGCCCCCCCCCGGATACTTTCTTTGATGCCTGCTTCAATGCTACGAAAACATAATGCAAAAATCCCATATCAGGAAAGCAAACCTTAATACGCCAGTTTTGGAGACACTTACTTCAACATACTACTTACTTTTATCATAGGTGCCATATACCCGCCTCATTAACATAACCGTGCTGCACTCACTGTCGAGAAGATTACCCAACAGCTCGCGCCAAAACCTCCACCACTTTATCTTGCTGCTCGGACGTCAGGCCAACCCAAAGAGGCAAACGCAACAAGCACTCTGACAGTGCGTTGGTGACCTCCATGGAACCATGAACTCTTCCGTAGCGCTGCCCCGCCGGTGATGAGTGAAGAGGCACATAGTGGAATACGGCATAGACATCGTTACGCTTAAGCTCTTCCAGAACAGCTTGTCGATCAACACTTGGTGCCAGCAACACGTAATACATGTGCGCATTGTGCTGACAATCATCCGGGACGATTGGACGACGCAACAATCCCTTCCGCTCCAGTGGAGCAAGTGCAGTATGGTAATAGTCCCAGATCGCCAAACGTCGATTGGTGATGCTGGTAGCTTCTTCAAGTTGTGCCCAAAGAAATGCAGCGATCAACTCTCCAGGCAAAAAGGAAGAGCCTACTTCTTGCCAAGTATATTTATCTACCTGACCACGAAAGAAACGACTGCGATCAGTGCCTTTCTCTCGAATGATTTCTGCGCGTAACGACAGTTGCGGCTCATTTACCAAAAGAGCACCGCCCTCGCCCGAAATAACGTTCTTCGTTTCGTGAAAACTAAAAGCACCAAGATCACCGATGCTTCCAAGAGCCCGTCCTTTATAGGCAGACATCACACCTTGAGCAGCATCCTCAACGACTTTGAGTCCATGTTTACGAGCGATGTGCATGATCGTGTCCATCTCACAGGACACACCCGCATAATGAACAGGAACAATCGCCTTGGTGCGTGGAGTAATAGCCGCTTCAATCAGCGTTTCATCCAGATTCAATGTGTCTTTACGAATATCTACAAATACAGGAATAGCACCACGCAGCACAAAAGCATTGGCGGTTGAAACGAAGGTATAGGAAGGCAAAATCACTTCATCACCAGGTTGTACATCAAGTAACAACGCGGCCATTTCAAGTGCAGCGGTACAAGAGTGAGTAAGCAGCGCTGTATTACAGCCGGTGGCCTGTTCAATCCAATGATGACAGCGCTTGGTAAAAGATCCATCACCAGCCAGCATATTCCCGAACTTGGCCTCTGCTATGTAGTACAGCTCTTTACCCGTCATATAGGGACGATTGAATAGTATCTTTTCAGTGCTCATGCCTGCTCCGACTAGGTAAGTCTCTGCCACTTCCACTTTGTCTCAGTATGTCAGATGAGCCTGCCATTACGAACGGCCACGTCAAAAAATAGCCCAGCCATGGTCTGCATGGATTACGCGCCTGCCAAAGCCATGTACCACCGCCCGCATCGCGCCGCGCACTTTCTTCCGGACAAAAAAAAATCCGGAAATCCTCACTTGCGTGGGCCTTCCAGACTTTTAAAACTGCTACAAAAATGGTGGGTCGTGTGGGATTCGAACCTACGACCAATTGGTTAAAAGCCAACTGCTCTACCAACTGAGCTAACGACCCGCTGTGTGGTGGCGCGTATAATACTGATTTTTAAGGACTATTCAACACCTAATTTGAAATAAATCAAAAATAAGGTGTTGGGTCGCTCACGCCGGCCGCTGCAAAGCCTTCTGCACGCAGTCGGCAGCTGTCGCATTTACCGCACGCACGACCATTATCGTCCGCCTGATAGCAGGAAACGGTCAGCCCGTAATCGACCCCCAGCTTCACGCCTGCCTGGACGATCTGTGCCTTGCTGAGGTTCTGCAGTGGCGCCTGGATGCGGAAGCCATTGCCCTCTACACCGGCCTTTGTCGCCAGATTGGCCATGCGCTCGAAGGACTCGATGAATTCGGGACGGCAGTCCGGGTAACCGGAATAATCCACCGCGTTCACGCCGATGAAGATGTCGCGCGCGCCGAGCACTTCAGCCCAACCCAGCGCCAGAGACAGAAACACCGTGTTGCGCGCCGGCACATAAGTGACTGGAATGCCTTCCCCCAGCTCTTCAGGAATGTCGATGCTGCTGTCGGTCAGTGCCGAGCCGCCCATACCGTTCAAATTGAGGCCGATCACCTTGTGCTCGACCACGCCCAGGTCGCGGGCAACTCGTTCTGCGGCGTACAACTCTGCTTGTGACCGCTGACCGTAGTCGAAGCTCATGGTGTAGCAGCTGTAGCCTTCAGCGCGGGCCATGGCCACGACCGTCGCGGAGTCGAGACCGCCGGACAGCAGGATGACCGCACGTTTTTCAGCAGTGTTCAGTTGTTCAGTCATCTCAGCGCCCCGGCTCGTCATTCCAAAGATATTTATGCAGCTGCAATTGCAAACGCACTGGCAGGTTGTCCGCCACCACCCAGTCAGCCAGATCCCGCGCATTCAGGTCATGGTGGCTTGGCGAAAACAGCACTTCGCCCGCACGCGTGTCCAGGCCGTACTGAATCAGCTTGGACACCGCCCAGTCGTAGTCTTCCCGCGAGCAGATGACAAACTTCACCTGGTCATTGGGCGTGAGCAGTTCGATGTTTTCGTAGCGGTTGCGGTGTGCTTCTTTCGACCCTGGGGTTTTCAGGTCGACAACGCGACTGACCCGGGAATCTACCGCCGAGATATCGAGAGCACCACTGGTTTCCAGTGACACTTCGTAACCGGCGTCACACAACTGCTTGAGCAATGGGATGGCATTGGGTTGCGCCAGCGGCTCGCCACCGGTGACACAGACGTAACGCGGACGGAAACCGGCCACTTGCTCGAGGATGTCGTCGAGGGGGCGAATGGTGCCGCCGGTGAACGCGTAGGCGCTGTCGCAGTATTGGCAACGCAATGGGCAACCGGTCAGGCGCACAAAAACTGTGGGCAGCCCGGCAGTCCGCGTTTCACCCTGCAACGAGTAGAAAACTTCGGTGATTCTCAATGTGTCTTGCATAGTCGCCACGGGCATAACAGCTAAACAGGCTGTCCGCCTCCGTCAGGCACTTCAAGGAACCCCGCCAACGCGCAGATCCCAAAAAGCGTGTTTCAGAAAAAGGGCGTGAATTCTAACGAAAAAACCCGCGACAGGCGCGGGTTTCTTCAAAACGGGTAAAGCAGCCCTTACATTTTTTGCAGATCACGCTGGGCCAGCTGCGCAGCGGAAGTGCCCGGATACTGGGACACAACCTGTTGCAGAATGCCTTTGACCTTGTCGGTGTGACCGAGGCGGCGTTCTACATCAGCCAGCTTGTACAGCGAATCAGGCACTTTGGGGTGCTTGGGGTATAGCTGCGAAACCTTGGCAAATGCCTGACCTGCACCTTGCAGATCGCCTTTGGCCAAATTGACTTCGCCCAACCAGTATTGGGCATTGCCCGCGTACTGGCTGTTCGGGTACTTGCGCAGGAATGCGGCAAAAGCCTGACTGGCCTTGTCGAAGTCCTTGGCTTTGATCAGGTCGAAGGCTGCATCGTAATACAGTTTTTCCTTCGCCGGATCAGCCGGTTCGCTACCCGCAGCAGGTGCTTGAGCGGCGGCCGCTCCTGCACCTGCGCCAGCGGCGGCACCGGGGGCATTCAAACTGCCACCGGTGGAAGAATTATCAGGAGTCGCGGCTGGTGCAACGCCGGTTCCTATGCGCCGATCAAGATCCTGATATCGCTCCAGGCTCTCTTGCTTCATGCGCGCTACATCATTCTGCAGAACTTCGATCACACCCTGTTGGCGTGAAATCTGCTCCTGCATGGATTGCAATTGGTTGAACAGCTCGCCCTGTGCCGAGACAGGGGTCGAAACCCCTCCCCCGGCATAGGCGCCGTTCGTACCGTAACCCGCAGGCGGATTGCTACTCCCGCTATTGTTATAGCCGGAGTCGTTATCGACCACAGGAACCGCAGCCCACACCGCAAGCGGTGCGAGGCTGAGAGCCAAAACAGTTACAGCACGACGGCACGTTCGCATGACGAATTACTTACGCAGTTCGACGCGACGGTTTTGAGCCCAGGACTGCTCGTCGTTGCCGGTAGCAACTGGACGCTCTTCGCCGTAGGAAACCAGTTCCAGCTGAGCTGGGGAAACACCTTGCAGTACCAGGTAACGCTGAACGGCTTTCGCACGACGCTCGCCCAGTGCCATGTTGTACTCACGAGTACCACGTTCGTCGGTGTTGCCTTCCAGAACAACGCGAGCGCCGTTTGCTTTCAGGTCTTTGGCGTGAACGTCCAGAGCGCGCATGGCTTCTGGCTTCAGGTCCGAGCTGTCGTATTCGAAGTAGAAGGTAGTGATTGCGCGCAGAGCAGCTTCTTCGCTCAGGGAGCCATCAACGGCACCAGTGTTTGCGCCGTAACCAGCGTTTGGATCAACAGCGCCTTCACCGGCATTGTCGCCGCCTTTGGACGAGCAACCTACAGCTACAGCCATGGCCAGAGCCAGCGCAGCAAATTTACCAAACTTCAGCATTTCCATCGTGAAACTCCTAATGAACCCCAGTGTGTTAAGTAAAACGTGTAGCGCCGCGTCAGTTCAGGTAAGGGGACCAGGAAGGTTCTCTGACTTCGCCTTGTGCGGTAGGAAGCGGGAGCCTTACGCGTCCATTAATGGACACGAGCATCAAGACTCCCCGGCCCTGCTGGCGGGTGGCGTAGATTACCATGGTGCCGTTGGGCGCAACAGTAGGCGACTCGTCCAGAGTGCTATCAGTGAGGATCTTTACACTACCGCGCTGCAAATCCTGGGCCGCCACCTTGAAATTAGTGAAGCCATCCTGGCGGTGAATCATCACCAGGGTCTTTTCATCAGCCGAAAGTTTAGGGTTGGCGTTGTAGTTACCAATAAAGGTCACGCGTTCCGCACCGCCACCACCGACGCTGGTTTTGTAGATCTGTGGCTTGCCGCCACGGTCGGAGGTGAAGTAGATGGTCGAACCATCCTTGCCCCAGAACGGTTCGGTGTTGATGCCGGGACCATTGGTGACGCGAGAGATCTGACGCGAGCCCAGGTTCATCACGTAGATGTCCGGGTTACCGTCTTTCGAGAGTACGAATGCCAGGCGATTGCCATCCGGCGACCAGGCAGGCGCGCCATTGAGGCCTTCGAAGTTGGTGATCTGCTCACGGCGACCGGTGTCGATGTTCTGCATGAAGATACGCGGACGCTTCTGCTCGAACGAAACGTAAGCGATGCGCTTGCCGTCCGGTGCGAAACGCGGCGACAGGATCGGCTCGCGCGATTGCAGCAGAGTCACGGCGCGGGCACCGTCATAGTCCGAGCGTTGCAGCGTGTAGCGCGTGTTCTTCTCGGAGAAACGTTCGGCCGTCACGTACAGCAGGCGTGTCGAGAACGCACCTTTGATACCGGTGAGTTTTTCGAACGACTGATCGGCGATGTAGTGCGCCATGTCACGCAGTTGATCGACGCTGCCCGACACGCTGCCGGTCAGCACTTGCTGTTCGGTGGCGACGTTGAACAGAGCGTATTGAACCTGCAGGCGACCGCCCGCTGGAACGATGCTGCCGACCATAATGTACTGAGCGTTGATCGCCTTCCAGTCACGGAAAATGATTTCGCTGGCCTGGCTCGGCTGGCTGATCATGTTCTGCTTTGGAATCGGCGCGTAGTAACCCGAGTTGCGCAGGTCGTTGCCGATGATTTCGGCCATGTCATCCGGCAGCACGGCGCCGCCCTGGAAACCGAATGGCACTACGGCAATTGGAGTTGCCTGGGAGCTACCACTGCTGACCAGGATATTTTTTTCATCTGCTGTGGCCAGTCCTGCAAAGCAGAACATGACGACAAGCAGTCCTCGAAGAAGGTTTCTCACAAGGCTAGATCCTCAGGTGTGAATGTCATCTTGAATGAACGATAGGGTGCGAAATCAGCTGGCTTCAGACCCTGCATTTCGGTCAATCGACCAATATTTTTTACCGCCGCTACCGCTGAACTGTCGAACGGTACATCACCGCTGGACTTGGCAACCGATACGCCGGAGATTGTTCCATCAGGCAGCATGTTGATTTGCAGAATCACTTTCATGCCCTTGCGGGCCGACGGTGGCTGCGCCCAACCTTCGGAAGCACGCGAGCGAATCAAATCGTCGAAGTTACCCGCGACTTCATCACCCGTTTCATCCGCCAAGGCCTGCTGACGCTCCGTCGTGTCGGAAAGCAGATCGGCCAGGGCCTGAGCTTTTTTCTCATCGACGGATTTACGCGCCGCTTCCTGCGATTTTTTCTTCGCAGCATCGGCAGCAGCTTTCTTCTTCGCGTCTTCGGCGACTTTCTTCTTCGCCTCTTCAGCTTCGGATTTCTTCTTGGCGTCTTCCGCGGCTTTCTTCTTCGCGTCTTCGACAATCTTTTTCTTGGCTTCTTCAGCGGCCGCTTTCTTGGCCTCTTCTTCAGCCGCTTTCTTGGCTTCTTCTTCAGATTTCTTCTTGGCTATATCAGCCAATTGTTTCTCTTCGGCCTTTTTGGCTTCGGCGGTCTTCTTCGCTTCATCGGCTTTCTTGGCTTCATCAGCCTTTTTTGCCTCTTCCGCTTTCTTGGTCTCGTCGGCCTTCTTGGATTCTTCGGCTTTTTGAGCCGCATCTTCCTTCTTTTGTTCCGCGGCCTTGATCGCTTCCTGTTCGATCTTTTTCTGTTCCATCTGTTCGACTTCGGTCTGACGCGCGGCGGATTTCTTCGCCTCACCCGCAATCTTCTGATTGGTCTGGGTGGTCGCCTGACTTTTCGATTTCAGTTGGTACAAGGTCGCCTGGACAATCGGCTTGGCCGGCGGCAACTCCGGTGTGAAGGCGAAACTGACGAACAGCATGCCGAACACCAGCACGTGCAAGACAATCGCCAGGACACTAGGCCAGAAGTAGCTTTCCGAGGCGGACGGCTCTCGCATTTGCTGCATCAGGGTGCCTCGGTAATCAAGCCAACATTACCGACCCCGGCTTTCTGCAACCCGCCCATGGCGCCCATCACGGAACCGTAATCGACGGTCTTGTCACCGCGGATGAACACCTGGGTGCGCTTGCCGCCTTCAGTACCGGCGCGAATGATCTTGGTCACCGCGTCAGTCATCTGCGGCAAGGTCATGGCCTTGTCCTGTTGCTTTTCAGTGTCGACTTCGCTGCCAAGGTTCCAGTAGTAGGTCTTGTCAGCCTTGATCGAAATGGTCAGGACCTGGGTGTTGTTGTCCTGCGGCAAGGCTTCGCTGGAAACCTTGGGCAGATCAACTTTCACGCCCTGATTGAGCATCGGAGCGGTCACCATGAAGATGACCAGCAGCACCAGCATCACGTCGATGTAAGGCACCACGTTCATCTCGGCAACCGGCTTGCGCTTTTTGCGAGCTCGAGCGATTAAAGCCATTGGAAATTACCTGCTTATTCTTCGCTGGTGTGCACTTTGCGGTGCAGGATCGCCTGGAATTCATCGGCGAAGGTGTAGTAACGGCCCAGCAGGGTTTCACTGCGAGCAGCGAAACGGTTGTAAGCGATAACGGCCGGGATGGCTGCGAACAGGCCGATCGCGGTAGCAATCAGTGCTTCGGCGATACCCGGAGCCACGGTGGCCAGGGTCGCTTGCTGGGCAGTGGCCAGGCCACGGAAGGAGTTCATGATCCCCCAGACCGTACCGAACAGACCGATGTACGGGCTGACGGAACCGACGGTAGCGAGGAACGGCAGGCTCTGTTCGAGCTTTTCTTCTTCGCGGGAAATGGCGACGCGCATGGCACGGGCCACGCCTTCCATGACCGCTTCCGGGTCAACGCCTGGCTGCTGACGCAGACGGGAGAATTCCTTGAAACCGGCACGGAAGATCTGCTCGACGCCCGAATCCGGGTCCGGGTTGCTACCGGCCTGACGGTAGAGTTTGGACAGGTCGATGCCGGACCAGAAGCGCTCTTCAAAGCTCTCCAGGGCACGTCGACCGGCGCGCAGCAGGTTGCTGCGCTGAAAGATCATGATCCATGAGGTCACCGATGCGGCTACCAGGATCAGCATTACCAGTTGCACCACGATACTGGCATTGCTGACCAGGCTCCACATGGAGGAATGGTCGACGACGTTAGCTTCCACGCTTTATCTCCTGCTTTGAGTGTGTACCCGCGCCGCTCACGTCGGCAAAGGCCGCACGTAGAGCTTCGGGAATGGCCCGGGGTTTTAAACTTTCAGTGCGCACACAGGCCACCAGAAACTGCCCTTCGCAGAGCAGCGCATTATCCGTGGCTCGCCTGACCTGCTGTTTGAAGCGCAGGCTGACACGGTTCAATTCGATTACTTCAGCGCTTACCAGAAGTTCGTCGTCCAGTCGCGCCGGCGCGTGATAACGCGCTTCGCTGGAATGCACGACAAACAACAGGTCCTCTCCTGCCAGCTGGGACTGGGCAAAGCCCAGATCCCGGAGCCGCTCGGTTCGAGCCCGTTCCATAAACTTGAGGTAATTGACGTAATACACGATGCCGCCCGCATCGGTGTCCTCGTAATAAACGCGACAACGAAGTGCGAAAGGCTCAAGCCCGTTTTGCGCGCGCATACTCTAGTGCTTACTCCTCAGGTTGCCAATCCGGCCAGGCAACTGTTTTTCATTGATTCGCGGCTTTCTGGCAAAAGCACGGTCCTAGGACCGCGCAAATCCCGAATAAATCGGCCCGAAAGGTGATTAATCGTCTACCGCATCGAGGAACTCGTCTACAACGGGCATCTCGCCCAATCGTGACGGAATGTTTAAACCGAAGTGCAGATACGCGTGCCGAGTGACCACTCGCCCCCGCGGCGTGCGCATGATGTAGCCCTGCTGGATCAAATATGGCTCCAGCACGTCTTCAATGGTGTGACGCTCTTCGCTGATCGCAGCGGCCAGACTGTCCACACCCACCGGCCCACCGTCGAACTTCTCGATCATGGTCAACAGCAGGCGCCGGTCCTGGTGATCGAAGCCACGCTCGTCGACGTCCAGCAGGTTCAAGGCCAGGTCGGCGATCGGTTTGGTGATGTGGCCCTTGGCACGCACTTCGGCGAAATCCCGAACCCTGCGCAACAAACGGTTGGCGATCCGCGGCGTGCCACGGGCACGACGGGCGATCTCAAAGGCGCCCTCCGGGTCCAGCGGCAAGCCGAGGATGTTCGCCGAACGACTGACAATCGTCGCCAGGTCGGCGGTGTTGTAGAACTCCAGGCGCTGGACGATGCCAAAGCGGTCGCGTAACGGGTTGGTCAGCATGCCGGCCCGCGTCGTCGCCCCCACCAGGGTGAACGGCGGCAGATCCAGTTTGATCGAGCGCGCAGCCGGCCCTTCACCAATCATGATGTCGAGCTGGAAATCTTCCATGGCCGGGTACAGCACTTCCTCGACGATCGGTGAGAGCCGATGGATTTCATCGATAAACAGCACGTCGTGGGGTTCAAGGTTGGTCAACAGCGCCGCCAGATCACCCGGGCGCTCAAGCACCGGGCCCGAAGTGCTCTTGATCGACACGCCCATTTCCTGGGCGATGATGTTGGCCAGGGTGGTTTTACCCAGACCCGGCGGGCCGAAAATCAGCGTGTGATCCAGGGACTCGTTACGCCCGCGTGCGGCCTGGATGAACAACTCCATTTGCTCGCGAACGGTCGGCTGGCCAATGTACTCGGCCAGGCTGACGGGGCGAATCGCCCGGTCCTGGACTTCCTCGCGGTCGCGAGGGCCGGGCGTGGCGGCAATCAGACGATCAGCTTCAATCACTTAGATCATTCCCTTCAGGGCACGACGAATCATGTCTTCACTGCTCAAACCTTTCTCCTTGATCGCGGAAATCGCCTTGCTGGCTTCCTGCGGCTTGTAGCCCAGGGATATCAGCGCGCTGACCGCGTCATTTTCGGCGGTGGCAACCGGCGCCACATCAGGCCCGCCCGGCTGGTTCGGCACCAGGGCGAACATCGCCGGCACGGTTTCCCAAGCCTTGAAGCGGTCCTTGAGTTCCACCAGTAAACGCTCGGCCGTCTTTTTGCCCACGCCCGGCACCTTGGTCAGCGCCGAGGTGTCCTGGGATTGCACGCAACGCACCAGCTCATCCACTTCCAGGCTCGACATCAATGCCAGGGCCAATTTCGGCCCCACACCATTGAGACGGATCAACTCGCGAAAAAAGTCTCGCTCACGCTTGCCGAAGAAGCCATAGAGTAACTGCGCGTCTTCACGTACGACCAAATGGGTGTGCAAGGTCAGCGGTTCACCGACCGACGGCAAGCGATAGAGCGTGGTCATGGGCACTTCCAGCTCATACCCCAGACCGTTTACATCCAGAATCAGGTGCGGCGGCTGTTTCTCAGCCAGTGTGCCGCGCAAGCGTCCAATCACGTTTCAGATCCTTGAGCGTTGGCCAGATCAATGACTGGCGACTGACAGAACAAGGGGTTTGCGCCGACAACACAGGCGCAAAACCCTCATTCGCTAAAAATGATTGCTGATGCTATCAGAGACGCAGGCGCCCGCCACGACTGCGTGCCGTTCCCAGGCCATGGGGCAACAGGCTGGAACGGGTATGCGCGTGGCAAATGGCAATGGCCAGGGCATCCGAAGCATCGATTTGCGGCTTGCTGGTCAATTTCAGCATGTGCATGACCATCATCTGCACCTGCTCTTTATTGGCGGCACCGGTGCCGGTCACTGCTTGTTTGACCTGGGTTGCGGTGTACTCAGCGATTTCCAGGCTTTCTTCGGCACCCGCCACGATCGCGGCGCCCCGGGCCTGACCAAGCTTGAGGGCAGAGTCGGCATTGCGCGCCATAAAGACTTTTTCGATGCCCATGGTCACCGGGCCGTAGGTCTGGATGACTTCACGCACACCGCGATAGACGATTTGCAGACGCTCATGCAGTTCGCCGGACCCGGTGCGAATGCAGCCCGACGCCACATACACGCAACCACGCCCGGTATCGCGTACCACGCCATAACCGGTGATGCGCGAACCGGGGTCGATACCAAGAATTAAAGTCATAACGCCTGCAGCTCAAAAATGATGCCTGCCGGCAATTGCTTGCTCGGCGTAAAGGCAGAAGCCGGACATGCCTGGCGGTGAAACATCACCGCCTGCACTTCCGGCTTCAAGAGTATTGCAGATCAATCAACCCAGCTGTGCGGCCACAGACTCTGGAATATCCGCGTTGGAGTAGACGTTCTGCACGTCATCCAGGTCTTCAAGCATGTCGATCAGCTTGAGCACCTTCTCGGCGCCTTCCAGGTCCAGTTCAGCGCTGGTGGTCGGCAGCATCACGACTTCCGCATCATCACCTTTGAAACCTGCCGCTTCCAGTGCGTTACGCACGGAATAGAAGCCGGCGAACGAGGTGAACACGTCAATCGAACCGTCTTCATGGGTGACCACGTCATCGGCGTCAGCTTCCATGGCCGCTTCCATCAGCGCGTCTTCATCGACACCTGGCGCGAAGGAAATCTGCCCCTTGCGCTCAAACAGATAAGCCACCGAACCGTCAGTCCCCAGGTTGCCACCGCACTTGCTGAACGCATGGCGAACAGCAGCTGCGGTGCGGTTACGGTTATCGGTCATGCACTCGACCATCACCGCCACGCCACCCGGGCCGTAGCCTTCGTAGGTCAGTTCGACCATGTCGTCGGTATCGGCTGCACCGGCACCGCGGGCGACTGCGCGATCAATGATGTCGCGGCTCATGTTCGCACCAAGCGCCTTGTCCAGCGCCAGGCGCAGGCGCGGGTTGGAACCCGGATCACCGCCGCCCTGACGGGCCGCAACGGTCAGCTCACGAATCCACTTGGTGAAAATCTTGCCCTTCTTGGCATCCTGACGTTCTTTGCGGTGCTTGATGTTCGCCCACTTGGAATGACCCGCCATATCTCGCTCCGAATTTCTCTTTGAAACATCGCCCGCCGCGCACGTTGTGTCGGCCAGCAACAAAAAATCTCGACCTAAAGAAAAGGCGCATCCCGGAAGGATGCGCCTTTGCGGTCAGCTTTACTCAGCCTTTGGTGTTTCGCGCAGACGAATGTGCAGTTCGCGCAATGCCTTGGCATCTACAGCACCCGGTGCCTGAGTCATGACGTCAGCCGCGCTCTGGGTTTTCGGGAAAGCGATCACTTCACGAATCGACTGGGCGCCGGTCATCAGCATGACCAGACGGTCCAGGCCGAAAGCCAGGCCACCGTGCGGCGGCGCGCCGTATTTCAGGGCGTCGAGCAGGAAGCCGAACTTCTCTTCCTGTTCCGCTTCATTGATACCCAACAGGCGGAACACGGTCTGCTGCATTTCCTTGCGGTGGATACGGATCGAACCGCCACCCAGCTCGGTGCCGTTCAGAACCATGTCGTAGGCACGGGACAGAGCGATCGCCGGGTTGGCTTCCAGTTCTTCCGGGGTGCACTTCGGCGCGGTGAACGGATGGTGCAAGGCGGTGAAGCTGCCGTCGTCGTTCTCTTCGAACATCGGGAAGTCGACAACCCACATCGGCGCCCACTTGCAGGTCAGCAGGTCCAGGTCGTTGCCGACCTTGATCCGCAGCGCGCCCAGGGCTTCGCTGACGATCTTGGCTTTGTCGGCGCCGAAGAACACGATGTCGCCATCGACCGCGCCAACACGATCGAGGATCACGTTGAGGTTGGCTTCAGGGATGTTCTTGACGATTGGCGACTGCAGGCCTTCAACACCTTTGGCGCGCTCGTTGACCTTGATGTACGCCAGGCCCTTGGCACCGTAGATGCCGACGAACTTGGTGTAGTCGTCGATCTGCTTGCGCGGCATGCTCGCAGCGCCTGGAACGCGCAGGGCGGCAATACGGCACTTCGGGTCGTTGGCCGGGCCGCTGAACACCTTGAAGTCGACGTCTTTCAGCTGGTCTTCAACGTCAACCAGTTCCAGCGGGTTGCGCAGGTCAGGCTTGTCGGAACCGTAACGACGCATGGCTTCTTCGAAGGTCATGTGCGGGAAGTCGCCGAACTCCAGGTCCAGCACTTCCTTGAACAGGTTGCGGATCATTTGTTCGGTGATGGCCATGATCTCTTTTTCATCGAGGAAGCTGGTCTCGATGTCGATCTGGGTGAATTCCGGCTGACGGTCGGCGCGCAGGTCTTCGTCGCGGAAGCACTTGGCAATCTGGTAGTAACGGTCGAAGCCGGCGACCATCAACAGTTGTTTGAACAGCTGCGGCGATTGCGGCAAGGCGAAGAAGCTACCGGCGTGGGTACGGCTCGGCACCAGGTAGTCGCGAGCGCCTTCTGGCGTGGCACGGGTCAGGATCGGCGTCTCGACGTCGAGGAAGCCGTTTTCGTCGAGGAAGCGACGGATGCTGGTGGTCATGCGCGAACGCAGACGCAGCTTCTCGAGCATTTCCGGGCGGCGCAGGTCGAGGAAGCGATAGCGCAGGCGGGTTTCTTCACCGACATCGGAGAACTCGTTCAGCGGGAACGGCGGGGTTTCCGACTCGTTCAGCACTTCCAGTTCATAGCCCAGCACTTCGATCATGCCCGACGCCATGTTGGCGTTGGTGGCACCCGCCGGACGCAGGCGAACCTTGCCGGTGATCTTCACGACGTATTCGCTGCGCACGCGATCGGCGGCGGCGAAGCTCTCGGCGCGGTCCGGGTCGAACACCACCTGGGCCAGACCATCACGATCACGAATATCGAGGAAAATCACCCCACCGTGGTCACGGCGACGGTGCACCCATCCGCAAAGGGTAATTTCCTGGCCTTCCAGGGCTTCGTTCAGTTGGCCGCAATAATGGCTGCGCATCATGGTAGTGGTTTCACTTCTCGTAATCGAAATTCGGTTGGAGGCCTTGCAGGTGTTGCAAGAGCTCGCGCGTGTCGTTCAACTCAGGTTCCAGACCTTAGTCAGCTTTGTCGCCGCCGGCCAGATTCTTCTTGGAACCGGTCTTGAAATCGGTTTCGTACCAGCCGGTGCCGCTCAGTCGGAAGCCCGGCATGGACAGCATCTTTTTAAGCTCTGGCGCCTGGCAGGCAGGGCAGTCGACCAGCGGTGCTGCGCTGATCTTTTGAATGGCTTCCAACTGATGACCACAGGAAGCACATTGATAGTCGTACATCGGCATGGGGGTTGTCTCGGCGATCAGATTGCTACCGCGCACGCTGGGTTTTGCGGCAAAGAGCGGGATTATATCCATTAAATGCAGCCTGTGCAGCCGTAAGACTGCACAGACTGACACTCTGTCCGATCACCTGCGTGGCTAGGGCATTGCGACGCTGCCCCCTTCTTTCAGGCTGTGCACGACGCAGACAACCCGCACCAGCCCGGTAAAGTTCTTGACCCCGCCATGACGCAAGTGCACTTCGCGATCCACATGGGACAGCAGCGCACTGACCGTACAACAATTGACCTTGGCCATATCGCCCAGAATATCCCAGTACACCTGCTCAAGCCGCAAGCAGGTGGCAAAGCCGTTCAACCGCACCGACCGGGATAAAGGCCGGGCCAGCCCCATATCAAATTCGCTGACAAATGGATCAATCCTTATCTCCTTGACCGGACTGACCCTCCCCTCGCTTCGCCTGTCTTCGTAATCCATATCGTTGACACTCCTTTGTCATCCTTGCCTTCTGTAAGAGCACTCTCCGTGGCCCTATAAAAGCGCAGGCGCAAAGGTATATCCAGATGACTTTATGACCATCGACGTAGGATAAGCCAACAACTGAAGGGCGATCATGGAGAGCGTCCTAGGCCGGCTATTTTCCTACGCCGCCAGACGATTTTTAACGAGCTTAAAAGCGATTTGAAGAAGGCAAAAGACCGCGAATAACACCCGACGGGCGTCATTCGCGTAGTGACGATATTACTGATCCAGCAGAGACCGCAGCATCCATGCGGTTTTTTCGTGGACTTGCATGCGCTGGGTCAGCAGATCAGCCGTCGGCTCGTCGCTGACTTTTTCCAGCAGCGGAAAGATTCCGCGGGCGGTACGGGTGACCGCCTCTTGCCCATCGACAAGCTGCTTGATCATGTCTTCAGCGCTCGGCACACCGGCTTCTTCTTTAATAGAAGACAGCCGCTCATAAATCGAATAGGCGCCGGGAGCAGGAAACCCAAGGGCGCGAATGCGCTCGGCAATCGAATCGACGGCCAGGGCCAACTCGTTGTATTGCTCCTCGAACATCAGGTGCAGGGTCCGAAACATGGGACCGGTGACGTTCCAATGGAAGTTATGGGTTTTCAAATACAGCACATAAGTGTCCGACAGCAGACGCGAAAGCCCGTCAACGATGGACTTGCGGTCCTCTTCACTGATACCGATATCGATTGCCATGTTTTTCCCCTAAAGGTGATGAGTTCATCCAACAGGTGCAGGACCACTCTAGCAAGCCTGCCACCCCCTCGCCGCCCGGGATTGCACAATGACCTGCGACAAATCGCCCCGCGAAGCACCGCTGGACTGCCTGATTTGAGTAGCTGCAGGCTTTGCTGTTAAATAGACCGTGTGTCGCGACCGCCTATTTTTCGGGGGCTGCGCATAGGCTGGTACCGGGTACGTGTCCAACGCCTCTTATTGTTCTGAAGCGAACCGTGCTCCATCAGCTCTTCCTTGTGATCCGTCTTAACGTGAGTTAATCAAAATGTTGAAAATCGTCCACCTGCTAATGGGCGCAGCAGCTTTGCTGCTGTCCTTCATCCCTAGCCTGCAACCCGAAGCTGCTCCTTACCTGCAACAACCCGCTGCGCTGTACCTGGCCTTTTTCGGCCTGCTTAACCTGACCCTCGCTCCGGTTATCCCTTACTGGAACAAAGGTCCTCGTCACCAACTGCAAAACCTGGTCAGCGCCCTGCTGGTCCTGGCCGTCGTCCTGCAAACCCTGACGTTGCTCGCGCCGATGCCTGTCATCGCCGGTCAACCTGCCGTCCTGTTCAGCCTGGTGGCTGCACTGATCGCCGTTCTCCTGCACCTGGCTATCAGCTTCTACAAATCCTCGCCGGCCGCCGCCTCGCCAAGCTACGACATGAGCAACCGCGATACCGGCACCGTCAAGTGGTTCAACACCTCCAAAGGCTTCGGCTTTATTTCCCGTGATTCCGGCGATGATATTTTCGTGCATTTCCGGGCCATTCGTGGCGAAGGTCACCGTGTACTGGTTGAAGGCCAGCGCGTGGAGTTCTCTGTCATGAATCGTGACAAAGGGCTGCAAGCCGAAGATGTGATCGCTGCATTGCCGCGTCGCTGATTCAAGGCTAAAAAAAACCGCGAGCAGCTGAGCTGTTCGCGGTTTTTTATTGCCTGCGGTTTCAATAATGAGGCGGAGGTGCTTCTTCTTCGAAGGTTTCGAACTGCCCGGCCATTTCTTCCTGGCGCTTGAGCAATGCAGCCATCTGCAATTGCAGGCGTTCAACGGCGCGCTGCTGCGTTGCCAGCACATCACTCAATGACTGGATGGTGTCATCCTGAAACGCCAGTTGGCTCTCCAGATCGGTAACGCGATCTTCCAGGCTCATGATTCAACCCTCCAGAAACGTGAAATGTTCGGTTAACAGCAGACGCAGGCGCTCGCGAATGGCCGCAATTTGCGCTGCGCTGTAAGGCACGGCCGGGTGTTTGCCCCAGACCGGGGCTGGCCAGGCGGCGTCCTCACGCTTGCGCACAATGACATGCATGTGCAACTGACTGACGACATTACCCAGCGCCGCGACATTCAGCTTGTCGGCGTCGAACGAATCCTTGAGCAGTTCCGCCAGCGCGGTCGTTTCCTGCCACAGCTGCTGTTGATCTGCGACACCTAACTGAAATATCTCACTGATATCTTCACGGCGTGGCACCAGGATGAACCAGGGGTAGTTCGAATCATTGGATAACAGCAACCGGCAAAGCGGGAAATCGCCAATCGGTAGCGTGTCTTGTTGAAGTCGTGGATCTAAAGCGAACACCGCGCGCACTCCCGCCAGGTCATCATTTTCAGCTTAGCGCCCATCCTGACAGACTGCGCACCAAGCGACAGGACGCCAGCATACCCGTGAACGCCACTGCCTTCACGCCGCACGAGCGCCCCTAAATGGGCCTTTTTTGCTCACGGCGCACCATTACAGAACCGCAGACCACGCCAAAAATGCTGAAATGACTGATAACCAATGAAAAGTTCCAGATGAGTCCGTTACCGCACTGTTTGATATCAGCACAGTGATTAAGATTTTTTGCACCAAAACCGCACAGTGCGTCTACGCTGAGTGCGTCAGCATCCGAGAATTACTCAACGAGGGGTGAACCGGTAACATTTTTCGTTGTCACGCTTTCCGTTTCAGTGGTGCAACACCATGCAATGCACGGCGTCAAGCGTACAAAAAACACGCTTGAAGCCCCCGGTTTCATGAGGTTTTTATAGCGACAGGCAGGTTTCCAGAAAAAAACAGCTACAGAATTCTGGTTTGTGCACGCTTGTTGCATTCACACCCACATAGCTTTGGAAGCCTCCGCTGGAAGTGGAAGCCTCAAGGCCAATAAAAATAGCGGCAGGGTTGCCCAATGGAGATTCAAACGTTTCACCAGGGACTCTTTTTAGCGATGCACAAGCCTTGGAAAACAACGTTAAAGTTGCCAATCCGCTTGCGTCGAGGCAGTAAATTTGCGACATCTACCAAGCTGTTTGCGACAGGGTCGTAAAGAAGCTGAAAGGTTAGATACGCAAGTATCGCCAACATGGTCGGCGTGATATAAGTTTGCGCCGACACAAAAAGAAAGAGCCGCCCAGATAATAAAACAGGTGGGACGGCAGTACTCTTCTAAAAACCAAAGGAGCAAATCACGATGCGCGTGATGAAGTGGAGCATGATCGCACTGGCTGTTTCGGCTAGTACCTCGCAGTTCGCAATGGCGTCTTCTCAAGAGGAATCCAAGGGCTTTTTTGAAGATCAGAGCCTGAATGTCAAAAGTCGCATGCTGTACATGAACCGCGATTTCAAGAACGGTGCCTCCAACAACCAAAGCACCGCAAATAAACAACGTATCACAGGCTACCGCGAAGAAACCGGCCTGGGCGTCCAAGCTGTTTATGAGTCGGGCTTCACCCAAGGTACTGTTGGTTTCGGTTTAGACGCCTTGGCCAATGGCATGATCAAACTGGACAGCGGTCCAGGCCGCACCGGTAACGGCATGTTCGGCAAGGACAGTGATGGCACGCCAGAAGACACCCAATCCAACGCTGGCGGCGCAGTTAAATTCCGCTTGTCCGACACTGTTCTGAAATACGGTAACCAATACGTTGCCAGCCCTGTCTTCTCTACTGACGACAGCCGTTTGCTGCCAGAAGTTGCTACCGGTACTTTGATCACCAGCAAAGAAATCAAAGGCCTTGAATTGAGTGCTGGTCATTTCACCGCGATGCGGGCGCAGAACCAAATGGGGCGCGATAGCCTTGGTCTGAAAGCCGCAGATATTGCCGGTGCAACCTACCAGTTCACCGACAATTTTGTTGCCGGCGTAGCTGCTTCCGATGTTGACGACCATTTCAAGAAGCAATACATCAACGCCAACTACACCCTGCCGATCAACGAAGATCAGTCCTTGAACTTCGACTTCAACGGCTATCGCTCCAAGAGCCAGGGTCAAGAGCTGAGCGGTGACGTTGACAACCGCATCTGGTCCCTCGCAGCGGCCTATAGCCTTGGCGCACATAAATTCACCTTGGCTCACCAGCGTTCGACCGGTGACACCGGTTATGTTTATGGCGTTGACGGCGGCGGTACTATCTTCCTCTCCAACTCCGTTCAATACTCCGACTTCAACGGTCAAGACGAGCGCTCCTGGCAGGCTCGCTATGACCTGAACATGAAGAGCTACGGCGTTCCTGGCTTGAGCTTCATGACTCGTTACATCCGTGGCGACAACATCACCACCGGTGACACTGAGTCCAAAGAACACGAATGGGACTTCGAGACCAAGTATGTTCTGCAAAGCGGCCCAGCCAAGGACCTGTCTTTCCGCGTACGTAACGCGGTCTATCGTGCAAACTCCGCATACGATAGCGACAAAGTTGACACCCGTCTGATCATTGAATATCCGCTGAGCATCTTGTAATTCAGCGCTAATTCGACAGCTACACAGCACGGCAACAAAAAAAACGCTCACCTGAATCAGGTGAGCGTTTTTTTGTGCCTGGTTTCCATACCGTCTTTTGATTGTTGCCAGTTCGATAGCAACCTAACAGTACAATACTGACAACCTCCAAGTGACAACGAAGACGTTATTGCGGCACAGTCTCCTGAACCACACGAATAACCCGCTGTGGAAACGGAATATCGATACCCGCCGCTTTCAAACGATCCCGGGACTGTTCATTGAACATGAACATCACATCCCAGTAATCCGCGGTCTTCACCCAAACACGCAGCGAAACAGTAATCGAACTGTCTCCCAGGGTCGAAATAACGGCTTGTGGTGCAGGTTCTGCCAGGATGCGTTCATCTTTGGCCAAATCCAGCAACACTTCACGGGCCTTCTGCAAGTCCGCTTCGTAGTCCACGCCCACATCAAATACAACTTTGCGGGTTGGCTGACGATTTGTATTGGTAATGATACCGTTCGACAAGTTGCCGTTAGGCACAATGATGGTCTTGTTATCGCCAGTGCGCAGTACGGTGTGGAAAATCTGGATACTGTCGACCGTACCGGCAACGCCTTGGGCTTCGATCCAGTCACCGATGCGGAACGGACGGAACAACAGAATCAGCACGCCGCCAGCGAAGTTCGCCAGACTGCCCTGCAAGGCCAGACCGATGGCCAGACCCGCCGCACCAATGGCCGCCACGAACGAAGTGGTTTCCACGCCGATCATTGATGCCACGCTGACTACCAGCAAAACCTTGAGAATAATGTTCGCCAGACTGCTGATGAAACCTTGCAGCGCGAGGTCGGCATTACGCAACGCCAGCAGGCCGCCAAGTTTTTGCGCCACCTTGCTGATCAACCACCATCCGACTGCCAGCGTGATGACTGCCAGTAGCACGCGGCTGCCGTACTCCATGATCATCGGGATCCAGGCTTGGGATGCCTTGACCAGGTTGTCCACTTCGGTATTCAAATCCATCTACTTTCTCCTGGGTTAAGCACAATCCGGGTGGGAGCGACGGTGCGGCGATCCGACCTGCTCGCGAAGAGGGCAGATCAGTCGACATCACCAATGAATGACCCACCGCTTTCGCGAGCAGGCTCGCTCCCACAGGGTTCCCGCATTGCTAGGTCAGTCGCGGAAGTTGTTGAACTGCAGCGGCATATCGAAAGTTTTGGCGCGCAGAGCTGCAATCGCCTCCTGCAAATCATCACGTTTCTTACCGGTGATGCGCACTTGCTCGCCCTGAATGGCGGCCTGAACCTTGAGCTTGGCGTCCTTGACGTGAGCGACGATTTTCTTCGCCAGCTCTTTGTCGATGCCCTCCTTGAGGACGGCTTCCTGTTTCATCAGCTTGCCCGACGCGTAGGCATCCTTGACTTCAAGGCACTGCACGTCGATCTTGCGCTTGACCAGGGCCAGCTTGAGGATCTCGATCATCGCCTCGAGCTGGAAGTCAGCCTCGGCGGTCAGGTTGACGGTCAGGTCCTTTTCCTTGAATTCAAAGGTGCCCTTGCCTTTCAGGTCATAACGGCGATCGAGTTCCTTGACGGCGTTCTCGACCGCGTTGGTGACTTCGTGTTTGTCCAGTTCGGATACCACGTCGAACGACGGCATGTAATCTCTCCAATAAAAGGCGCGCTCGATAGCGATGGCGCGCGCTTGGCTTGCGGTTAAAATCGGGCTCATTATAACGGGTCTTTTCCAACCGATACTGCGAGCCTCACATGCCTGTGCCAAACCGAGCAAAAAGCTGATGTCCACCACCTGGCATGTATTGGGCGCCGGCAGCCTCGGCACCTTGTGGGCCACCCGCCTGGCGCGGGCCGGGGTGCCGGTCCGGTTGATCCTGCGCGATGAGCAACGCTTGCAGGCATATCAGGCGGCCGGAGGGTTGACGCTGGTGGAACACGGAGAAGCCAGCACCTATGACATCCCCGGTGAAACACCCCACGGCAACGAGCCGATCCACCGTCTGCTGGTGGCGTGCAAAGCCTACGATGCCGAAAAGGCCGTGGCGCAACTGGCGCCGCGCCTGGCGCCTGATGCCGAACTGATCCTGTTGCAGAACGGCCTCGGCAGCCAGGACGCCGTCGCCGCGCAGGCTCCCCAAGCGCGTTGTGTATGCGCCTCAAGCACCGAAGGCGCGTTTCGCGATGGCGACTGGCGTGTGGTGTTCGCCGGTCACGGCTACACCTGGCTGGGGGATGCCGGTCATCCGGTCGCGCCGATCTGGCTGGACGACTTGACTGCCGCCGGTATTCCTCACGAATGGAGCACCGACATTCTCACGAGGCTGTGGCGCAAACTGGCGCTCAACTGTGCGATCAATCCGCTGACCGTGCTGCACGATTGCCGCAACGGCGGCTTGCAGGAACACCATTGCGAAGTCGCCACCCTTTGCGTCGAACTGACCGACTTGCTGGAACGCTGCGGTCAGCCGGCAGCCGCCGAGGACCTGCAACAGGAAGTCGAACGGGTGATCCATGCCACCGCGGCCAATTACTCCTCGATGCACCAGGACGTCGCAAGCCAGCGCCGAACCGAAATCAGCTATCTGCTGGGCTATGTCTGCAAAGTGGCCTCGCGGCACCAGTTGAACCTGCCCCACCTCAATCAATTACAGCAGCGGCTGATTGCCCATCTTCAAAGCCTTGGATTGCCCAGCGACTGAGCAGCGGCTACGCTGGCCACTTGTTCCTTTTCAGCGATGAACCTGATGCCATTGCGCCAGCGTCTCGAAAACCTTCCGGTCGGCCAGAAACTGCTGGCCGCCCTGCTCGTGCTGTTGATCACCATCCTGCTGGTCGCCAACCTGACCTTTATCAGCGCCGCGTATTACATCTCTCAGGAAAGCATGGCGCCCCAGGCCTTGCAGACCATCGGCCGACTGGTGTCCAACCCGAGCCTGGTGGCCGACGCCTTGAAGTCGCCGCAAAGCGCGGAACGCCTGCTCAACGAACTCAATAGCTATTCACCGCTGCGGGCGGCGGCCCTGTATGACGGCAAGGGTGAGCGATTGGCGCAATTGCAACATGGCGAGAAGCTGCAACTGCCAGAACGCTATCGGCATATCGAAGCCTGGCAGGCCACCGAGTTTCGCAGCAATCAGATCATCACCCTGCCCCGCCCTGGCACCGCGCCGGGCCACCTGTTGTTGGTGGCCAGCAGTGAACTGCCAATGGCGTTCTACACCGGGACCCTGACTGCCAGTCTCGGCATTCTGATCTTCAGTGTGCTGTTATGGCTGGTGATCGCCCGGCAAATCAAGCGCCTGATTACCCGGCCGATCCATCAGCTCGAAGAACTGTCCCGGCAAGTGACCCGCGAAGAGAACTACGCCCTGCGCGCCTCCCGTGGCAACCACGACGAAATCGGCAGCCTCGCCGAGGCCTTCAACACCATGCTCTCGCGGATCGAAGCCCGGGAGCAGCAGCTCAAACGGGCCCGGGACGATTCCCAGGCGGCTTACGATCAGGCGCAAGGCCTGGCCGAAGAGACCCGCCACACCAATCGCAAGCTGGAACTCGAAGTCCAGGTGCGCAGCAAGATCGAGAAAAAACTTACCGGTTTCCAGAACTACCTCAACAGCATCATCGACTCCATGCCGTCGGCCCTGATCGCCCTTGATGAGCAGCTCTACGTGACCCAGTGGAATCAGGAAGCCAGTGCGCTGTCCGGCACGCGTCTGGACGAAGCCTTGAACCAGCCGATCTTCCTCGCCTTCGAACCCTTGAAGCCATTTCTGCCGCAGCTCAAGCAAACCGTCGAGCAGCACACCGTGGCGAAGATCGAGCGCGTGACCTGGTTCAAGGACGATGAACCCAAGCATTACGCCCTGACCTTCTACCCGCTGATGGGCGGCGCCGGGCGCGGCGTGGTGATCCGGATCGATGACATCACCCAGCGTCTGTCGCTGGAAGAGATGATGGTGCAGTCAGAAAAAATGCTCTCGGTCGGTGGCCTCGCCGCGGGCATGGCCCACGAGATCAACAATCCGTTGGGCGCGATCCTGCACAACGTACAGAACATTCGGCGACGCCTGTCACCTGACTTGCCGAAGAACCTCGAACAGGCTGAGCTAGCCGGCATTTCCCTGGACACGGTCAACAAATACCTGCAATTGCGCGAAGTACCGCAGTTGCTTGATGGCATTCAACAGGCTGGCGCCCGGGCGGCGAAGATTGTCACGCACATGCTCAGCTTCAGTCGCCGCAGCACCCGGCAAATGGCCCCGTGCGACCTGCCGGCGCTGATCGATCAGGCGGTGGAAATCGCCGGTAACGACTTCGACCTGGCCATCGGTTTCGACTTCAAGGGCCAGGCGATCATCCGTCAGTTCGACCCTGCGCTGGGCCCGGTGCCCGGCACGGCCAACGAACTGGAACAAGTGCTGCTCAATTTGTTGAAAAACGCCGCTCAGGCCATTCACCAACGTGAAGACGACAGTGAACCTGGGCGAATCATTCTGCGCACCCGGCTGAATCCGCCGTGGGCCGAAATCCAGGTCGAGGACAACGGTATCGGCATGAGCGAGAACGTGCGCAAACGCACCTTCGAGCCGTTCTTCACCACCAAGGAAATCGGTCAGGGCACAGGCCTTGGCTTGTCGGTCTCGTATTTCATCATCACCAATAACCACAAGGGGCAGATGGAGGTGCAATCGACGCCGGGCCAAGGCACCTGTTTTACCTTGCGCCTGCCGCTGGCCGGCTCCCCCGTCATCTCTCAAGAACTCAATCAGCTATCGAGGTAACCCATGGGCTTTCGCTTGTCGAAGATTTACACCCGCACCGGCGACAAAGGCGAAACCGGACTCGGCGATGGTCGCCGCGTGCCCAAGGACCACCCGCGGATCGAGGCCATTGGCGAAGTCGACACGCTGAACAGCCAAGTGGGCGTGCTGCTGGCCGGATTGGCCGCAGAAAGTGCTGCGAATCCGGGTTTGAACGAGGTGATTGAGGTTTTGGCGCCTTGCCAGCATCGGTTGTTCGACCTCGGCGGCGAGTTGGCGATGCCGGAGTATCAGGCGTTGAATGCAGCGGAAATCGAACGACTGGAAACGGCGATCGATCTGTGGAATGAGGAGTTGGGGCCGCTGGAGAATTTCATTCTGCCGGGAGGTTCAGCGCTGATTGCCCAGGCCCATGTGTGCAGAAGCCTGGCGCGCAGCGCGGAGCGGCGGTGTCAGCAGTTGAATGCGATTGAACCGTTGGCTGGGGTTGGCTTGGCGTATATCAATCGGCTGTCGGATGTGTTGTTTGTGGTGGCGAGGGTGATAGCCAAGCGGCAGGGGGTTGCCGAGATTCTTTGGCAGGCGGCTGCTAAACCTCAGGAATAATTGGCGTATTCGAGGACGCTATCGCGAGCAGGCTCGCTCCCACAGTTGACCGAGTTCCTCCAGAAGGAATGCGATCAAAGGTGGGAGCGAGCCTGCTCGCGATGAGGCCGGTGGCTACATCACAGAATCAGGCCAAAACGCCCGAATCCCCGCCACTCCCTGCGCCCCCGCCTCCCAAGCCTTTTGCTGTTCCGCCGGGCCAACACCACCGAGCAAGAACACCGGTTTGCTGAAACCGTCGATCAACGCCGCCACCTGCTCCCAGCCCAACGGCAGCGCATCCGGATGAGTCTGGGTCGGCTGCACCGGTGACAAGGTCACAAAATCCACGCCCATCTGCTCGGCCAGCGCCAGCTCTTCAGCGTTGTGGCAAGACGCCGCCAACCAGCGCGACGCCGGTAACGGTCGACCCGCCGCTGCATATTTGCGCAACTGCGCTGACGTGATGTGCCAGCCGGCGGACGGGAAGTCGCCCAGCCACTCGAACGGGCCCTTGATCATCAACTGCGCCTTGCCAGCACACAGCCCCGCCGCATCCACCGCCAGATCGCGGTATTTCGGATCGTAGCCGTTGGGTGCCCGCAGCTGGATCAGCTTGATGCCGCCAGCGATGGCTTTCTGGATTCCACGCAGCAAGGCCGGGGTTTCCAGGTCTTCAGGCGTAATCAAATACTGCGCAGGCAAACGTGCAGCCGCCACGATCGGCTGGTTGGCTGCCGGGAACTCATAGCTCAGCAGATCACGCTGGCCCACCCATTCCAAAGGCTGGCCTTCGGCGCCATGAGGCTCGCCGGTAAAGGACGAAACTTCCCAAACGTCCAGCAACACTTGCTTGTCCGGGTAATCGTGGCGGACTTTGATCAACGGACGCGCGGCGCTGACCACAATGCCCAACTCTTCCTGGAGTTCGCGAGCCAATGCGCTTTCGACGGATTCGTCATCCTCGACCTTGCCCCCGGGGAATTCCCACAAGCCGCCCTGGTGCTGGGTGTCGGCACGGCGTGCGATAAGGATCTTGCCGCTGCTGTCGCGGATAACGGCGGCGGCTACGTGTACTCGTTTCACTGCCCAATCTCCTCCAGGCCAGCCTTCTGCCAGGCCTTGAACGATGGCCATTGATAGACGGTTTCAACGTAGGCTTCGTCCACCGCCGGCAATTTCACCTGATAGGTGCGCAGGCGCACGGCAATCGGGGCGAAGAAGGCATCGGCGAGGGTCGCGCCACCGAACAGGAACGGACCGGTTTCAGTGGCGACCGCACGGCATTCAGCCCACAACGCCAGCATGCGCTCGATGTCTGCCTGAACCTCAGGAGGCGTCGGCGATAGCGGTGCGTCGCGGCTCAGGTCGAACGGCATGTTGCCGCGCATGGCAAAGAACCCGGCGTGCATCTGCGCACAGGCCGAACGGGCCTGGGCACGGGCGGCGGTGTCTTTGGGCCAGAGGCCAGCGTCGGGGAATTGCTCGGCCAGGTATTCGGCAATCGCCAGAGAATCGGCGATGGTGCCGTGCACGGATTTCAGCAGCGGGACTTTGCCGGTCGGCGAATGCTTGAGCAGGCGTTCGCGGGTGTCCGGCTGGCCCAGCTTGATCAGTTCTTCGGTGTACGGGGCGCCAGTGAGGTCAAGGGCCAGTGCGCCGCGCAGGGACCAGGAGGAAAGCAGTTTGTCGCCGATGATCAGGTGGAGGCTCATGTTCGGGACCTTTTGAGAAGGGAAGCGGGCCAGCATTTGCAGTGTCTGGTCGGCCGTCTTCGCGGGCGATCCGACGTGCCCGCGAAAGCGATCTATCTTATGTGCGGTATTCGGCGTTGATCTTCACGTATTCGTGGGACAGGTCGGTGGTCCAGATGGTTTCGCTGCAATCGCCGCGACCCAGTTCGATACGGATGGTGATCTCTTCCTGCTGCATCACCGCCGCGCCCTGGGCTTCGGTGTAGGTCGCGGCGCGGGCGCCACGGCTGGCGATGCAGACTTCGCCGAGGAACACGTCGATCTTGCTGACGTCCAGGTTCGGCACGCCGGCACGGCCAACGGCAGCAAGGATGCGGCCCCAGTTCGGGTCGGACGCGAACAGCGCGGTCTTGATCAGCGGCGAGTGCGCCACGGTGTAACCGACGTCCAGGCATTCCTGATGATTGCCGCCGCCGTTGACTTCAACGGTCACAAATTTGGTCGCGCCTTCGCCGTCACGCACGATGGCCTGGGCCACGTCCATGCACACTTCGAACACGGCCTGTTTCAGCTTGGCAAACAACTCGCCTTCGGCGCGGGTGATTTCCGGCAGCGCGGCCTGACCGGTGGCGATCAGCATGCAGCAGTCGTTGGTCGAGGTGTCGCCGTCGATGGTGATGCGGTTGAACGACTTGTTGGCACCGTCCAGCAGCAGATTCTGCAACACGTCGCGGGAAACTTTGGCGTCGGTGGCGATGTAGCCGAGCATGGTCGCCATGTTCGGACGGATCATGCCCGCGCCTTTGCTGATGCCGGTGACGGTGATGGTCACGCCGTCATGCTGGAACTGGCGGCTGGCACCTTTGGGCAAGGTGTCGGTGGTCATGATGCCGGTGGCGGCAGCTTCCCAGTTATTCACTGACAGGTCGTCAAGGGCGGCTTGCAGCGCACCTTCGATTTTCTCGACCGGCAGCGGCTCACCGATCACACCGGTGGAATACGGCAGCACCAGGCTGGCGTCAACGCCGGTCAATTCAGCCAGTTTCGCGCAGGTGCGCTCGGCGGCGGCCAGGCCAGGTTCGCCCGTGCCGGCGTTGGCATTGCCGGTGTTGGTCAGCAGGTAACGTACCGGGCCTTGCACTCGTTGCTTGGCCAGAATCACCGGAGCGGCGCAAAAGGCGTTCAGGGTGAACACGCCCGCGACCGTGGAGCCTTCGGCGCAGCGCATGACCACAACATCCTTGCGCCCCGGGCGCTTGATGCCGGCCGAGGCGATACCGAGTTCAAAACCGGCAACCGGGTGCAACGTTGGCAAAGGACCAAGACCAACAGCCATGAATGCGCTCCTTAATAAATGATGTCAGCACCGCTCTCAGGAAGAACGGTGGTGTAAATGGCAAAACGCCGCGACGGCTGATGCCGGTCGCGGCGCGGGTATTTCAGCGTATGAAACGGGTTTACTGGATCTGCCCGTGGCAATGCTTGAATTTCTTGCCCGAACCGCAGTAGCACAGTTCGTTACGGCCCAGCTTCTGTTCGTTGCGAACCGGTGCAGTGGCGAGGGCGACATCGACCTCTTCACCGAGCAGTTCCGGTTGCTCAAGACCTGGCGCTTCGTCGTGCAGGAACTGCATGCGCGCCGCCAATGCCTCGGCTTCCTGACGCAGGCGTTGCTCTTCTGCTTCCGGATCTTCGCGGCGAACCTGAACGTGCGACAGCACACGGATCGAGTCGCGCTTGATCGAATCCAGCAGCTCGGAGAACAGCGTGTACGACTCGCGCTTGTACTCTTGCTTCGGGTTCTTCTGTGCATAACCACGCAAGTGGATGCCGTGACGCAGGTGATCCATGGTCGACAGGTGGTCTTTCCACAGGTCGTCGAGCACGCGCAGTACGATTTGCTTCTCGAAGGTGCGCAGTGCATCGGCACCGGCCTGATCTTCTTTCTCGTTGTAGGCAGCGATGAGCTCCTGCATCAGCTTCTCGCGCAGGGTTTCTTCGTACAGGTGATCGTCTTCGTCGAGCCATTTCTGGATCGGCAGCGCCACACCGAAGTCGCTCTGCAACGCAGCTTCCAGACCGGCCACGTCCCACTGCTCTGGCAGCGATTGCGGTGGAATGTGCGCACTGATGGTCGCGTTGAGCACGTCCTGACGGAAGTCGGCGATGGTTTCACCGATGTTGTCGGCGGCCAGCAACGTGTTACGCATGTGATAGATCACTTTACGCTGTTCGTTGTTGACGTCGTCGAACTCGAGCAGTTGCTTGCGAATGTCGAAGTTACGACCTTCAACCTTGCGCTGAGCCTTCTCGATGGCGTTGGTCACCATACGGTGCTCGATCGCTTCACCGGACTGCATGCCCAAGGCTTTCATGAAGTTCTTCACCCGGTCAGAGGCGAAGATGCGCATCAGGCTGTCTTCCAGCGACAGGTAGAAACGGCTGGAACCGGCGTCACCCTGACGACCGGCACGACCACGCAGCTGGTTGTCGATACGGCGCGATTCGTGACGCTCGGAAGCGATCACCTGCAAGCCACCCGACTCCAGCACTTGCTGGTGACGTTTCTGCCAGTCGGCCTTGATCTGGGCAATCTGCTCAGGGGTCGGATTTTCCAGGGTCGCAACTTCCACTTCCCAGTTGCCGCCCAACAGAATGTCGGTACCGCGACCGGCCATGTTGGTGGCGATGGTCAGCGCACCCGGGCGACCGGCCTGGGCAATGATCTCGGCTTCTTTTTCGTGGAACTTGGCGTTCAGGACCTTGTGTTCGATGCCTTCCTTCTGCAGCAACGCAGACATGTGCTCGGACGTTTCGATGGTTGCAGTCCCCACCAGCACCGGACGGCCCAGGGTCATGCATTCCTTGATGTCGTTGATGATCGCCGCGTATTTCTCTTCGGCGGTCAGGAACACCAGGTCGTTGTAATCTTTACGCGCCAGCGGTTTGTTCGGTGGAATGACCATCACCGACAGACCGTAGATCTGGTGGAATTCGAACGCTTCGGTGTCCGCAGTACCGGTCATGCCGGACAGCTTGTTGTACAGACGGAAGTAGTTCTGGAACGTGGTCGAGGCCAGGGTCTGGCTTTCGGCCTGGATGTTCAGGTTTTCCTTGGCTTCGATGGCCTGGTGCAGGCCTTCGGACAAACGGCGACCCGGCATGGTGCGGCCGGTGTGTTCGTCGACCAGGACGACCTGGCCATCCTGCACGATGTATTCGATGTTGCGATTGAACAGCTTATGAGCGCGCAGACCGGCATAAACGTGGGTCAGCAGGCCCAGGTTGTGCGCCGAATACAGGCTCTCGCCTTCAGCCAGCAGGCCGACGCGGGTCAGCATGTCTTCGATGAACTGGTGACCGGCTTCGTTGAGCTCGACCTGACGGGTCTTCTCGTCAACGGTGTAGTGGCCAGCCTTGGTGACTTCGCCTTCCACTTCTTCGACGTGCAATTCCAGCTGCGGGATCAGTTTGTTGATCTCGATGTACAGCTTGGAGCTGTCCTCGGCCTGACCGGAAATGATCAGCGGGGTACGGGCTTCGTCGATGAGGATGGAGTCGACTTCGTCGATCACGGCAAAATTGAGTTCACGCTGGAATTTTTCTTCCATGCTGAACGCCATGTTGTCGCGCAGATAGTCGAAACCGAATTCGTTGTTGGTGCCGTAGGTGATGTCGGCGGCGTAAGCAGCGCGCTTCTCTTCCGGCGGCTGGAATGGGGTGACCACACCGACCGTCATACCGAGGAATTCGTAGAGCGGACGCATCCAGTTGGCGTCACGACGGGCCAGGTAGTCGTTCACCGTCACAACGTGCACGCCCTTGCCGGACAGCGCGTTGAGGTAAACGCCCAGTGTTGCCACCAGGGTCTTGCCTTCACCGGTACGCATTTCCGCGATCTGGCCTTCATGCAAGGTCATGCCGCCAATCAGCTGGACATCGAAGTGGCGCATACCCATGACACGCTTACCGGCTTCGCGGGCGACCGCAAAGGCTTCTGGCAGCAGCTTGTCGAGGGTTTCCCCTTTGGCGATGCGGGCCTTGAACTCGTCTGTCTTGGCACGCAATTGATCGTCCGAAAGGGCCACCATTTGCTCTTCGAAGGCATTGACGAGTTGCACCGTCTTGAGCATGCGTTTGACTTCACGCTCGTTCTTGCTTCCAAAAAGTTTCTTTAACAAAGGCGCAAACATATCGGCAGGATCTTCCACACTAAAGGGATGGAGGGCGGCCCCGTGAGTCGCCCGTGCAGCCCTCATGGCCGCATGCGAACGAGCATTCTACCCGGAAACGATGGTGAGGAAAGTGGCGTTGTTCCACGATGCATGCACTGCGCTGTGACGGGGCTCACTTAAAATAAGGGCTTTTTGCGCAACTTCAAGCCATTCGCGGCAGAAGTTACTTGTTGATTTAATGGGTAAAGCGCTCGCAAAGCAATGGGTCGGGCGCATGTGATGCTTTCTGCTACCATGGCGGCTCTGTTACTTCAGGTGTCTGATCATGGCATTTCGCCCTCTCACGGCCAGAGCACCCGCCGTTCTGCTTCGCGAAGCCAAGCCGCTGAAAGCCATTTTTGGCCATGCTCAACGCCTGGGTCATCTGCAACGTCTGCTCGAAAGCCAGTTGCAGCCTGCTGCGCGCGAGCATTGCCATGTGGCCTCGTGGCGAGAAGGCAGTTTACTGCTGATCGTCACTGACGGTCATTGGGCCACCCGCCTGCGTTACCAGCAAAAACGCCTGCAACGCCAGTTACAGATGTTCGACGAGTTCGCCAGCCTGACGCGGATTCTGTTCAAAGTGCAGCCCCCCACCGTTCAGCAAGGGGCGGCGGGGCATACCATCAGTTTGTCGACGGATGCCGGCGCAACCATTCAGGCCACGGCCGATGGCATCAGCGATCCGAATCTGCGAGCGGCGCTGGAACGCCTTGCGGCCCACGCCAAACCCAAAACCTGAAATTGATGTTTCACCTGTAGGATCGCCGCACCGCTCGCTCCTACAGGGTTGTGTCCAGCCAGTGGTTGTCAGCGGCGTTTACTGCCACCGAGCAGCGAGCCCATCAGTCCGCGTACCAGCTGCCGGCCCAATTGATTGGCCGCCTGGCGCATCGCCGATTTCAGCGCCTGCCCCGCCGCCGTGCCGAGGAATTCCCCGGCCTTGTCGGTGAAACTCGGCTCTTCGGCGGCCGGTTTACCCGGAACGGCCTCAGGCTCCGGCGCCAACCCTTTACGACCCATCAATATTTCATACGCCGATTCCCGATCAACCGGCTTGTCATACCGCCCCTTGAACGGCGACCCGGCGATCAGCATCGTGCGCTCGGTTTCGGTCAACGGCCCGATCCGCGATTGCGGTGGGGCGACCAAGACACGCTGAACCATCTCCGGCGTGCCCTTGTCCTGCAAGGTGCCGACCAGCGCCTCGCCGATCCCCAGTTCGGTCAACACCGACAGGGCATCAAACGCCGGGTTCGGCCGGAAGCCTTCGGCCACCGCTCGCAGGGATTTCTGCTCCTTGGCGGTGAAAGCGCGCAAACCATGCTGGATGCGCAGGCCAAGCTGAGCCAGCACGTCATCCGGCAAGTCGCCCGGTGATTGCGTGACGAAATACACGCCCACGCCTTTGGAACGAATCAGCCGCACCACCTGCTCCAGGCGATCCTGCAAAGCCTTGGGCGTGTCGGCGAACAATAAATGCGCTTCGTCGAAAAACAGTGCCAGCAGCGGTTTGTCCGAATCGCCACGCTCCGGCAGCTGCTCGAACAACTCGGCCAGCAACCACAGCAGGAATGTCGCATACACCTTCGGCGCTTCGTGGACCAGACGACTGGCATCCAGCAAATGAATGCGCCCACGGCCGTCAGCCGTCGGTTGCAGAATGTCTTCAAGTTGCAGCGCCGGTTCACCGAACAGCGCTTCGGCACCTTGTTGCTCCAGGGTCGCCAGACGCCGCAACAGCGCCTGACTGGAACCGGTAGTCATCAACGCCGCGTCGTCCCCCAGCAACTCAGGGTTGTCACGCAGGTGATTGAGCAGCGCCTTCAGATCCTTGAGGTCCAGCAGCAACAACCCTTCGCGGTCCGCGACCTTGAACGCGGCATACAGCGCCGACTGCTGGCTGTCGGTCAACTCCAGCAGACTGCCGATCAGCAACGGCCCCATTTCGCTCAAGGTGGTGCGCAATGGATGACCGGACTCACCGTGAATGTCCCACAGGGTGACCGGGTAAGCCGCAGGCTTGTGGTTGAGCCACGGCATCCCGGCGATCCGCTCGGCGATTTTGCCTTGAGGGTTGCCGGCGGCACCCAGGCCACACAGGTCGCCCTTGATGTCTGCCGCGAACACCGCCACGCCCGCGTCGCTGAAGGCTTCGGCCAGTCGCTGCAACGTGACGGTTTTACCGGTCCCGGTAGCGCCCGCAACCAGGCCGTGACGGTTCGCCAGGCGCATGGCCTGGGAGATAGGCTGGCCGGCAAGGTCAGCGCCGATAACGAGTTGCGATGAGTCAGGCATTTTGTCACCCATGGTTAATCTTTGATCCTGCACGGCCGATACAAATAGTTGTGAGACCAATCCGAAAATAGCGTCGGTAATTCCCTAAGGAGAGGATGGAAATATCAGCTTTTTTTCAACATTGCCCATTTTGCGTGCCTTTATAAAAGCACGCTCAGGACATTAAGACCTTAGCGGAACCCCAAGCCATGAACAAAAACCTGCGTTTCAGCCATAAAATCTTGCTTGCCGCCGCCCTCATCGTCATTGCCGCCTTCGCCTCGTTCACACTGTACAACGACTACCTGCAGCGCAACGCCATTCGCGAAGACCTGGACAATTACCTCAACGAGATGGGAGACGTCACCGCCAGCAACATCCAGACCTGGCTGACTGGCCGTATCCTGCTGATCGACAACCTCGCTCAAAACATAGCCGTCAATCCTGAACAGGCCAACGTCGCGAGTCTGCTTGAGCAGAAAGCCCTGACGTCGACTTTCATGGCGTCCTACCTGGGCGACTCCACCGGCAGCTTCACGATTCGTCCCGACGCCAAAATGCCTGCCGGTTTCGATCCGCGGGTACGTCCTTGGTACAAAGGCGCCGAAAGCAGCAGCACGGCCACCGTGACCGAACCTTACATCGATGCGGCCACCGGCCAGACCATCATCTCCATCGCCACCGCCTCGAAAAAGGCCGGGCAAAGCGTGGGTGTGGTGGGCGGCGACTTGAGCCTGCAAACCCTGATCGACACCCTCAGCGCCCGTGATTTCGACGGCATGGGTTACGCCTTCCTGGTCAGCGCCGACGGCAAGATCCTGGTGCACCCGGACAAAGCCCTGGTGATGAAGTCCCTGAGCGAGGCGTACCCGAACAATACCCCGCGCATCAGCAGCGACTTCAGTGAAGTCGAAGTGGACGGCAAGACTCGCATCGTCACCTTCACGGCGATTAAAGGCCTGCCATCGGTCCACTGGTACATCGGCCTGTCGGTCGATAAAGACAAAGCCTTCTCGATGCTCAGCGAATTCCGCGCCTCGGCGGTCGTCGCGACGATCATTGCCGTGGCGATCATCATCGCGTTGCTGGGCATGTTGATCCGCATCCTGATCCAACCGCTGCACGTCATGACCCGCGCCATGGAAGACATCGCCGACGGTGAAGGCGACCTGACCAAACGTCTGACCATCGTCAATAACGACGAATTCGGCGTTCTAGGCACAGCGTTCAACCGTTTTGTCGAACGTATTCACGGTTCGATCCGTGAAGTGTCCTCGGCCACCGGCCAGGTCAACGAAGTCGCGCTACGTGTGGTCGCCGCGTCGAATTCGTCGATGTTCAACTCCGACCAGCAAGCCTCGCGCACCAGCAGCGTGGCCGCCGCGATCAACCAGCTCGGCGCCGCCGCTCAGGAAATCGCCCGCAACGCTGCCCAGGCGTCCAGCCAGGCCAGCGATGCCCGCAGCCTCGCCGAAGATGGCCAGCAAGTGGTGGATCGCAGCATCAAAGCGATGAATCAGCTGTCGAGCATGCTCAGCGCTTCGAGCACCAACATCGAATCGCTGAACAGCAAAACCGTGAACATCGGGCAGATTCTCGAAGTGATCACCAGCATCTCCCAGCAAACCAACCTGCTGGCGCTCAACGCAGCCATCGAAGCGGCCCGCGCCGGTGAAGCCGGGCGTGGTTTTGCCGTGGTGGCTGACGAAGTACGCAACCTGGCGCACCGCACACAGGAATCGGCGCAACAGGTGCAGACCATGATCGAGGAGCTGCAAGTCGGCGCCCGTGAATCCGTCAGCACCATGAGCGACAGCCAGCGCCACAGCCAGGACAGCGTGGAAATCGCCAATCTGGCGGGCGAGCGCTTGAACAGCGTGACGTTGCGTATTGGTGAGATTGACGGGATGAACCAGTCGGTGGCGACCGCGACCGAGGAACAGACGGCGGTGGTGGAGTCGATCAACGTCGACATTACCGAGATCAACACGCTGAATCAGGAAGGCGTGGAGAACCTGCAATCGACGTTGCGGGCGTGTTCGGACCTGGAGCAGCAGGCGGCGCGTCTTAAGCAGTTGGTGGGCAGTTTCCGTATTTGATGCGGCATTGAGGTCCTCTTCGCGGGCAAGCTTCGCTCCTACACGGATTAGCGTTAACGTGTAGGAGCGAGGCTTGCCCGCGAAGGCGTTTTGAAATACACCGCAAAAACCTCGCTGATCTGCGCGCCACAAAACCCCGACCGAACATCTATCCTTCATAAAGGTCAACCAAGGGAGAACAACGGACCGGAGGGATGCTCACTGTGCATATCGCGGACATCACCATGTTCTACGCCCCGGCCAGCGGTGGCGTGCGCACGTATCTGGATGCCAAGCACCGTCGCCTGAGCATCAAGCCAGGCATTCGCCACAGTTTGCTGATTCCAGGGGCACACCTGAGTGAGCATGACGGCGTCTACTCAGTTCCAGCCCCGGCCCTACCTTTCGGCAAGGGTTATCGTTTTCCTCTCCGCTTGGCGCCATGGCGAAATGTCCTGCATGATTTGCAGCCTGACCTGATCGAAGTCGGCGACCCTTACCTCACCGCATGGGCAGCTCTGGATGCGCGCCGGCAACTGGATGTGCCGGTGATCGGCTTTTATCACTCGGACCTGCCACTGCTGGTCAGCAATCGAATGGGCAATTGGGTGACCCCGAATGTCGAGGCCTATGTCCGCAAGCTGTATGGCAACTTCGACCGGGTGCTGGCACCGAGTCAGGTCATGGCCGACAAGTTGATCGGTCTTGGCGTGAAGAATGTGTTTGTCCAGCCGTTGGGGGTCGACCTGCAAACGTTCAATCCCCAAGCAAGGGACAGCGGCTTGCGGGCCGAGTTAGGCATTGATGAAAACACCCATCTGCTGATTTTTGCCGGCCGTGGCTCCAAGGAAAAAAACCTGCCGGTCTTGCTCGGTTGCATGAAACGTCTGGGGCCTCGTTATCATTTGTTGCTAGTCGGTTCTTCCATGCCCGCTGTGGTGCCGGACAACGTGACTGTCGTCGATGAGTTCTGCCCGGCCACGCAAGTCGCGCGCTTGATGGCCAGCGCTGACGCGTTGCTGCATGCCGGCGATCAGGAAACCTTCGGCCTGGTGATCCTCGAAGCCATGGCCAGCGGTATTCCGGTGGTGGCGGTAGCCGCCGGGGCCTTTCAGGAAATCGTCACCGATCAATGCGGCTTGCTCTGCGCGCCGAACAATCCCCTGGCGATGGCCAATGCCGTCCGCGAGCTGTTCAGCCACGACAGCGCCGCCCTGGGTATGCGCGCCCGCAGCCATGTCGAACAGCATTACGCCTGGGACACCGTGGTCGACAGCCTGCTGGGGCACTATCACGCAGTGCTCGGCAGCCAATGGCCGCTGACCGCCAATGGTTGAGCCCATGAACCTGCCCAGCCTGGTACTCGTGCTGCATGACGTTGCGCCGCAGACCTGGGCCGATTACCAGCCTTTTGTCGAGGCTGTCGATGCCCTGGGCGAGGTGCCGATGACCTGGCTGGTGGTGCCGAACTTCCACAAGCACAACGACCTGGACGAGCATCCGGGATTTCGCCGATGGCTGACCAGCCGAGTTGCCCTAGGTGACGAACTGGCATTGCACGGCTACTTTCATTGCGACGAAAGCCCTCCTCCCAGCAATCCCAGAGACTGGTTCATGCGCCGGATCTATACCCACGAAGGCGAGTTTTACAGCTTGTCGCAAGCCGCCGCCCTCGCCCGCCTGCGTGCCGGAATCGAAGTGTTCCATCGTTATCACTGGCCACTGGAAGGCTTTGTCGCCCCGGCATGGTTGATGAGCGAAGGCACTCGGCAGGCGTTACGCCAGTTACCGCTGGGCTACACCAGCGATTCACAGCATCTCTATCGGCTGCCGGACTTCAAGGCCATCGATGCGCCGGGACTGGTCTGGAGTGCGCGCAGTGCCTGGCGCCGGGGGCTGTCGAAAATCATCAGCGACCAGCGTGAACAGCGCTGGCGGCACGCGCCGGTGATTCGCCTTGGACTGCACCCGGTGGACATGCGTCATGGATTTTCGCGCAACTATTGGATGCAAACCCTCAAGCGCTTGCTCGATGAGGGGCGAGTGCCAATGACCAAGGCCCAGTGGCTCTCTTTTCACAGTGATCGTCTCGGTCGCGCCGCATGAGCCGGGGCATTCTGCTGTTTATCGCCCTGCTCGCCGCGGTGCTGATTCCATTGCTGCTGGGCGGCAACGAGACGTGGTCGCGGCTGCAAAATTTCCCCTTGAATGAATTGCTGATCATGTTCGGCATGATCTTGCTGTGCTGGGTGGTGAACACCCTGCGCTTGCGCCTGTTGCTGGGCGATCAATGCGACAAGGTCGGCCGGGTCAAGAGTCTTGGCGTAGTGATGGCCGCCGAGTTCGCCTACTGCGCCACCCCAGGCGGCAGCGGCGGCCCGCTGACCATCATGGCGCTACTGGCGCGCAATGGCGTGCGCCCGGCACGGGGCAGCGCGGTGTTCGCCATGGACCAACTCAGCGATCTGCTGTTTTTCCTCTGCGCGCTGAGCGGGATTCTGATCTATGCGTTGTTCCAGCACCTCAGCGAACGCCTGGAATGGCTGCTGATCGTCAGCGCCGTCTCCATGTTTGGCGGGTTGCTCAGTTGCGTGGTGGTGGCGCGCTACCATCGACTGCTGATTCGCCTGAGCGGGCGACTGCTCGTTCGCCTCAACGTCAAAGGCACCACGCGCCTGCGCTGGGCACGCAAGCTCCTGCACTTCCTGGCGGCGTTCACTGACACGCTGAAGTTGCCCGTTCTGACGTTGATCAAGGTGTTTGCCCTGACCTGCGTGCATTGGCTCCTGCGGTATAGCGTGCTGTATCTGGCGTTGCGCGGGCTCGGGGCCGACTTGCAGTGGGCCTGGTGCTTTCTGATCCAGATGCTGTCGCTGAGTGCAGGGCAATTCAGTCTGCTGCCGGGCGGTGCGGGGGCGGCGGAGTTGACTTCAGCGGCGCTGTTGGCGCCCATGGTGGGGAAATCCACCGCCGCGGCGGCGATTCTGATCTGGCGGACGGTGACGTATTACTTCTACCTGGTAGTGGGCGGCCCGGTGTTTCTGCTGATGCTGGGGCGGCCGCTGCTGAAGAAACTGATGAAGTTCAAGCAGGCTTAGGCTTGTCTTCGGGTTGCTGCTGCAACTGCTCCCACAACTCGGCGGCACCGGGAAACTCCGTGCCGTCTTCAGGGCTCATCTCATCCGGGTCGTAGCGACTCAAACAGCCCTCCCCCAACGTGGCGGGGGCCTTGGAAGTGGCTTTGTCGAGTGGATCGGCCATGGTCATGTCCTCAGTGCAGAAACGGCGAAGGGCCTGAAGCGATTGAACGCCCAGGCCCTTCGAATTTCAACCGTGATGTGCGGCGATCAGAACACTACGGTCTTGTTGCCATGCACCAGCACCCGGTCTTCCAGGTGATAACGCAGACCACGGGCCAGCACCATTTTCTCGACGTCACGGCCGAAACGCACCATGTCTTCAATGCTGTCGCTGTGGCTGACGCGCACCACGTCCTGCTCGATGATCGGACCGGCATCCAGCTCTTCGGTCACGTAGTGACACGTCGCACCGATCAACTTCACGCCACGCATCGAGGCCTGGTGATACGGCTTGGCGCCGACGAACGACGGCAGGAAGCTGTGGTGAATGTTGATGACCTTGTGCGCATATTCCCTGCACAACGCGGGCGGCAGGATTTGCATGTAACGGGCAAGTACCACCACTTCGGCATCGTGATGTTTGACCAGGCGCGAGACTTCGGCGAAGGCCGGCTCTTTGTCCTGTGGATTGACCGGCACGTGGTAATAAGGAATGCCGTGCCACTCGACCATGCTGCGCAAGTCGTCGTGGTTGGAAATCACACAGGAAATTTCGCAATCCAGTTCATCACTGTGCCAGCGGTGCAGCAAGTCGGCCAGACAGTGGGACTCACGGCTGGCCATCAACACAACGCGCTTTTTCTGCGCGGTGTCGGTAATGCGCCAGTTCATCGAGAACTCTTCGGCAATGGGTGCAAACGCTTCGCGAAAGGCCTCAATACCGAAAGGCAGCGAGTCGGCACGTATTTCGTGACGCATGAAGAACCAGCCATTCTGATTGTCCGAGTGATGGCTCGCTTCAGTGATCCAGCCGTTATGTGACGCCAGAAAGTTACTGACTTTAGCAACGATGCCGACGCGGTCCGGGCAAGCAATCACCAGCCGAAAAGTGCGCATGAGGGGGAAACTCCAGAACTTCGCAAAGGCCGCCATTCTAGCGATTGCGCAGCAAAACTGCAGTATCGATGACACATTGACCTGCACGCGGGTCAGTGGAACAGATTCCGGCAACCCCTCACCACCCGCGCGATGGTGTTCTTGTAGTCAATCTTCAAGCGCTCAATTGTGAATATCTGTGATGACTGCATCACACTTTTAACTCTGCGTTGAATTGACGCCCTATTCATCGCAACTAATTTAAATAAAAAGCCGGTTAAATGTTTACTTGATGAAACACCCTGACTATTATTGCGGCACTGTCACCCTGCCATCCAGCGCCCAACATAAGGTAGTCCTCATGTCCTTGATCAACGAATATCGCGCCACCGAAGAAGCTATCAAAGAGCTGCAAGCCCGTTTGAAGAACCTGTCCCAAGACGACAAACTGCAAACCGAGCTGGAATTCGAAGGCAAACTGCGCACCCTGATGGGCGAATACTCCAAGTCCCTGCGTGACATCATCGCGTTGCTGGACCCAGAGTCCAAGACCAAAGCACCACGTGGCGGCGCAGTAAAAACTACTGGCACCAAGCGTGCTCGCAAAGTTAAACAATACAAAAACCCGCACAACGGCGAAGTCATCGAAACCAAAGGTGGCAACCACAAGACTCTGAAAGAGTGGAAAGCCAAGTGGGGCGGTGACGTGGTTGAAGGCTGGGCTACCCTGTTGGGCTAAGCCCAATAGGTTGTCAAAGACTTATCCGTGACAAAAAATAACGCCAGCTGATGCTGGCGTTTTTTTATGCCCGGAATACAGCCCGGGCATTTTTCGTTTTCAAAGATTCAAACGTTTGCGTAATTCCTGGACATAATTCTGCCATTCACTCAGTACCTCTCGCTGAAACGTTGTAGCAGTAACGCTCAATTGGGCTGCGGCTTCTACGAAACTTTCAAGCGTATTGGGCGCCCCCCACTCCGGGGTCGACAAACGTTGCTGACAGAATGTTTGCCAGCGCTCTTGCTCCTCGGAATTCAACGTATCGGGGAAGTTGCGTGCGCGATAACGAAACAATAATTCAGGTAAACGTTCGTCATCGAAAGGCCATTGCTGTTGTGATAATTGGGCTGGGTCGGCGGCCCTGACTTGCTCACATAGACGACGATCCCGATCACCGATAAAACCATCGTATAACTGTTGTTCGGGGTCCCGGCTCGGAGTGAAATCTTCGCTGGCATAAATAGCCAACACTTTATCTCGCCAAACTTGTTGTGCGTCACTTAGCCGCAGTACGCGATCCTGATAAAGCGCCATGTCCAGCCCCAGGCGTTGCTGATCGTCAGGACGAAGTACCGACAGCGGCGCCACCACCGGGCACTTGTTGATATGAATGAGCTTGAGCGGCACCGGCAATTCGCCGTCGGCCAGGTCATCACGGCGGGTATACAGGCGCTGACGCAAGGTTTCTGCTTCCAGATCAAGCAACCCCTGGGGATCCAGATGCAGGTCACAGACAATCAGGGCGTTCTTGTTGCGTGGATGCCAGGCCAGTGGCAACACCACACCGACATAACTGCGAGCCGCCGAGAATCGTCCGGAAATGTGCACCATCGGCTGTAACAGCCGAATCTGATCCATCACCTTTTGTTTGCCGCGCAACTGGAACAACCAGTCATACAACTTCGGCTGCTTCTCGCGAATAAGCCGAGCCAGGGCGATGGTGGCGCGAACGTCCGACAGCGCCTCGTGGGCATTGCCGTGGTCAATGCCATTGACGGCGGTCAGCCGTTCGAGTTTAAGCGTCACCCGCCCTTCATCATCGGTTGGCCAGACAAGGCCATCGGGGCGCAAGGCGTAGGCCGCACGTACCACATCAATCAGGTCCCAGCGGCTGTTGCCGCCCTGCCACTCGCGCGCATACGGGTCGAAAAAGTTTCGGTACAGGCTGTAACGGGTCATCTCGTCATCGAAGCGCAACGTGTTGTAACCCGCGCCGCAGGTCCCCGGTGCCGCCAGTTGAGCGTGCACCCGGGTCATGAAGTCGGCTTCGCTCAAACCGTGTTCGGCCAGCTGGCTGGGCGTAATACCGGTGATCGCGCAGGCTGCTGGATGCGGCAGGATGTCGTCGCTGGGCTGACAGAAGAGGTTGACCGGCTCGTCTATTTCATTGAGATCGAAGTCGGTGCGAATTCCCGCCACCTGGAGGGGGCGGTCGCATCGGGGATTGATGCCGGTGGTTTCGTAGTCGTACCAGAAGATCGAGGTCACGGGCTGTTCCTGAACTGAAGATCGGCAAAGTCTAGGCGTTCACATCCCGCCCCGGCCAGTAACTTGTCATTCAATCACTTCTGGTTTCGCAACGTGCAATACATAGTTATGTCGTTTTCCCCCGAGAGGCTGCTAGCATCGGACAGATATCGAATCCCGAACAGGCCACATCAAGGTTGCCCATGCTCGAGACCACAGCACTGCCAAGGAATGCGACGCTGCCCCCACCACTGGACACGCGGTATCAAGTCGAAACGCCCGAAGGCATCGACTTGCCACTGCGCCCGGCCGGGTTGATGGTTCGTGCGCTGGCGTTCTCCATCGACCTCGGGTTGCGCGGGCTGATACTCGGCGTGCTGTTTATCGTGTTGGCGTTTCTGGGAAAACTCGGTGCCGGGCTGGGCTCGATCCTGCTGTTCGGGGTCAGCTGGTGGTACATGGTACTGTTCGAGGTCCTCAATCAGGGCCGTTCGCCGGGCAAACAATGGATGGGGTTGCGCGTGGTACATGACGACGGCACCCCGATCGGATGGTCCGCCTCGCTGTTGCGTAACCTGTTGCGATTCGTCGACCTGTTGCCGTTTGGCTACTTCCTCGGCGCCATCAGTTGCCTGCAACACCCCTCCTTCAAACGCCTCGGTGACCTGGCCGCCGGCACGCTGGTGATCTACCGCGAACAGCCATTGACCCGACCGCAACTGCCCGACGTCCAGCCTCGGCGCCCGGCCTTTGCCCTGACGCTACCCGAGCAACGTGCCGTCCTCGGGTTTGCCGAGCGCCAAGGCGAACTTTCCGAGGCGCGCAGCCATGAACTCGCGTCCATCCTTGCCCAACCCTTGCAGGTTCCCGCGCCACGCGCCGTGACGGAACTTAACGCCATCGCTCGTGGTTTGTTGGGGCCCGCATGAATCAAAGCCTTTTCGAAAATCGCCACAAGGCCGAATGGGCGAGGTTTTCCCTGGTGCTTGAACAACTGGAGCGCGGCAAGGACGCTTCCGGTATCGCCACTTTCCCGAAAGACTATCGACGGCTCTGCCAACAACTGGCACTGGCTCAGGAACGGGGCTACAGCAGTTTCCTGATCGACTCGTTGCAGCAACAAGTGCTGCGCGGGCATCAACAGCTTTACCGGCATCGCAGTCGACTGGGCACCAACATACTGAGCTTTATCCTTGCCGGCTTCCCGCGGCTGGTGCGCGAACAATGGCGCTTTGTGCTCGCCGCCAGCCTGATGTTTTTTGGCAGTCTGATCGGCTTCGCGCTGCTGGTGTATCTGTTCCCGGACCTGGTCTACAGCCTGATCCCGGCCGAGCAGGTCAGTGAGATGCAAAGCATGTACGACCCGGTCGCCGGCCACTTGGGCCGCTCGGCGGAACGCGCCGCCAGCGAAGACTGGGTGATGTTCGGTTACTACATCATGCACAACATCGGCATCGCCTTTCAGACCTTCGCCAGCGGGTTGCTGTTTGGTCTGGGCAGCGCATTTTTCCTGCTGTTCAATGGCTTGATGATCGGTGCGGTGGCGGGACACTTGACGCACATCGGTTTCGGGCAAACCTTCTGGTCCTTCGTGATTGGTCACGGCGCGTTCGAACTGAGCGCCATCGCCCTGGCCGGTGCCGCCGGCCTGCAACTGGGCTGGGCGTTGATCGCGCCGGGACGCCTGCCCCGCGCCGAAGCGTTGCGACTGGCAGCGCGCAAAAGCGTGTTGCTGATCTGCGGCGTCATGCTGTTTCTGCTGATTGCCGCGTTTATCGAAGCCTACTGGTCGTCGATGACCGCGCCGGCCCCCATGACCAAATACCTGGTCGGCGCCGCGCTCTGGTTGTTGGTGGCGACTTACTTGCTGTTTGCCGGACGGACCCGCCATGCGCCTGAGTGATGCCACGGTCGTCATCCGCCCGCGCAACTCCTGGGAAGCCATGGACCTGGGCGTGCTGCTGAGCCAGCGCCATCGACGGTTGCTGATGACCAGTTGGGCCATCATCACCTTGCCGATCTTCGCGCTGCTCAGCTTTTTCCTGTGGGATTCACCCTCCCTCGCCGTGTTTATCTTTTGGTGGTTGAAACCGGCATTCGAGCGCTTGCCGCTGTATATCCTGTCCAAAGCCATGTTCGGCGAAACGCCCACCTTGAAACAGGCGCTGCGCCAATGGCCGAACCTGCTCAAGCCACAACTGTTGGCCAGCCTGACCTGGCGACGCCTGAGCCTGAGCCGCAGCTTTCTGATGCCGGTGGTGCAACTCGAAGGCCTGGCGGGTGATGAACGACAGCAGCGCTTGCGGGTGTTGCTGCAGCGCAACGCCGGTGCAGCGCAGTGGTTGACGATCATTGGCGTGCACCTGGAAAGTGCGCTGTGGATTGGCCTGATGGTGCTGTTCTATATGTTCCTGCCACAGCAGGTTGAACTCGACTGGAGCTGGCAGACCTTGATCGACGTGGCCAGCCAGGACTGGCGCTGGCTGGAACACCTGACGAATTTCTTTTACGTGCTGGTGCTGATTGTCTGGGAACCGATCTACGTGGCCTGCGGTTTCAGCCTTTATCTGAATCGACGCACGGTGCTGGAAGCCTGGGACATCGAACTGGTGTTCCGCCGATTGCGCCAACGCCTCAACACCATGGCGGTCACTCTGCTGCTGGCAGCGATAATGCTGGTGCCGACCACGCAAAACGTCTGGGCCGCCGAGCCGGTCATTACCCCGGACAGCCCACGTCTGCTGGACCAACCACTGACCAGCCAGGCCTCTAGGGACACCATCCAAACAATCCTCGATCAGCCGCCGTTCACGAACAAGGAAACGGTGACCCGCTATCGATTTGGCGAAGACAAACCCGACACCAAAACCCCGGACGACGGGAAAACACCCGAATGGCTGAAGGCTTTGGCCAGTCTGCTCGACAGCCAGCGTTTCGGCTTTATTGCCAACCTGATTGAAGTTCTGCTCTGGGCCGCCGTAATGAGCGCCATCGGCGTGTTGATCTGGCGTTACCGCGACTGGTTGCAGGCATTCGTCAGTCGTCGGCCGGTGTTGAACCGACGAGCCGCGCGTCCGTTACCGCAGCAAGCATTCGGCCTGGACCTGAGCCGCGAAACCCTGCCCGCCGACATTGCCGCCAGCGCTGAAAGTCTCTGGCAAACCAACCCGCGCGCGGCCCTTGGGTTGCTCTATCGCGCCCTGCTCAGCCATTTGTTGCACGACCACAACATGGCACTGAAACCCGCCGACACCGAAGGCGAGGTGCTGCAACGCGTCGAACAACTGCACCAACCGGCCTTGCTCGCTTTCAGCAAAACCTTGACCGGGCACTGGCAAAACATGGCCTACGGGCATCGATTGCCACCCGCGCATTTGCAACAGGAACTGTGTGACGGCTGGCGAACCTTGTTCGGCCCGGGAGCCGTCCGTTGAACCGGCGCTGGTGGCTTTCGGTCGGCGTGTTCATCACTGTACTGGTGGGCGCGCTGAGTGTTTATCTGTACCTGAAAGCCACGCCGTATCAGGCCGAAATCGATCACGGCCCCACGCCCGAAGCCCAGGCCAATCCCTATCTGGCCGCCGAGCATTTCCTGCGCAAACAGGGTCTGACCGTCGGCCATGCCAACAGTCTCGACGTGCTGCCCAGCCTCGATCCGCATCAGCACAGCCTGTTGTTGCTCGGTGATCGCTACAACATGACCCCACGCCAGATTGATCAAGTGATGAACTGGACCCGGGCCGGCGGGCGCCTGTTGTTTGTCGCCCAGTCGCTGTGGGATGAAAAGACCGGCCAGAGCAATGACCTGCTGCTCGATCGCGTGCAGGTGCATCAGTCGCTGAGCAAAGACCTCAAGGAGCCTCCACCGGACATCCTTGACGACCCGTTCCCCAAACTGACCAAGCTGTACCTGGAAGACGAGAACGCGCCGGCCTACGCCAGTTTCGATACGGCGTTCCATCTTGAAGACCCGAATAACCTCGCGCAAGCCTGGGCCAACAGTGGCAAGGCCACGCACATGATGCAGTTGAAACACGGGCTCGGCTCGATCATCGTCGTCACCGACGCCGACCTGTGGAAAACCCCGGCCATTGCCCAATACGACAATGCCTGGCTGCTCTGGTACCTGACCGCCGACACGCGCGTGACCCTGCTATTCAATACCGACCACGACAGTCTGCTGACCTTGCTGCTGCGCAACTTCCCTCAGGCGTTGGTCGCCCTCATCGCCCTGATCGGTCTTGCGCTCTGGCATGTCGGGGTACGCCAGGGTCCGCTGCTGGCACCGGCGTCGAAAGGTCGCCGGCAACTTCAGGAACACCTGCGCGCCAGCGCCGATTTCATGCTGCGCCGCAGCGGTCAGCACAGCCTGTTGCAAGCCTTGCAGCAAGACATCCTGCGCCGTGTCCGCCACCGACACCCCGGCTTTGAACAACTCGGCGTCGCCGAACAATGGCTGGTGCTCGCGCGCCTGACCGGCCAGCCCACACGCGCCATCAGCCAGGCGATGAGCCCGCGACCGAAACAGCGGCTGTCCAGCGCTGAGTTCAGTCGACAGGTCGCCCACCTGCAAACCTTGAGGAACACGCTATGAGTCAACAGATCGAGCCCGGCAGCGCGACCCACGCCGCCCAGCAACGCCAGCGCGCCAGTCAGTTGGCCCAGGCCGTGCGCAATGAGTTGCAAAAAGCCGTGATCGGACAGAACAGCGTGATTGACGACGTTCTCACTGCACTGATCGCCGGCGGCCACGTGTTGCTCGAAGGTGTGCCGGGGTTGGGCAAAACACTGCTGGTACGTGCCCTCGCCCGCTGCTTCGGCGGCGAATTTGCGCGCATTCAGTTCACCCCGGACCTGATGCCCAGCGACGTCACCGGGCACGCGGTCTACGACCTGAACACCGAGCAGTTCAAACTGCGCAAGGGTCCGATATTCACTAACTTGCTGCTGGCTGACGAGATCAACCGTGCGCCGGCGAAAACCCAGGCCGCGTTACTTGAGGCCATGCAGGAACGCCAGGTCACTCTGGAAGGCCGCGCCTTGGCCATCGTGCAACCGTTCATGGTGCTTGCCACGCAAAACCCGATCGAACAGGAAGGCACGTATCCACTGCCCGAAGCTGAACTCGACCGCTTCATGCTCAAGGTGCGCATGGATTACCCCGACGCCGATCAAGAGCTGAACATGGTCCGCCAGGTCAGCCGCTCGACCCGCGCCGACATGCTCGACGTGCAACCGCTGCGCACCGTGCTGCAAGCCAAGGATGTGATGGCCTTGCAGCGCATCGCCAGCGACCTGCCGCTGGACGATCAGGTCCTCGATTACGCCGTGCGCCTGGCCCGCACTACTCGCACCTGGCCAGGCCTGACCCTCGGCGCCGGGCCACGCGCTTCCATTGCCCTAGTGCGTTGCGCCCGCGCCCGCGCGCTGCTGCGTGGCGGCGACTTCGTGATCCCGGATGACATCAAGGGTTGTGCCTTGTCGGTGCTGCGCCATCGCGTCCGGATCGCCCCCGAGTTCGACATCGAGGGGCTGGATGTCGATCAGGTGCTCAAGCAGTTGCTCGATCAAGTGCCGGCGCCGCGTCTGTGAAACCGTCGCGCCTGTTGCTGATCTGGCTCGCCATCTTGCTCGCCATCGGCATCGTGCTGGGCATGTTGCGGGCACTGGACATCGACATGCCCTCAACCCTGTTGTCGATCAACTGGGGATTGTTGCTGGCGCTGCTGGCCCTGGCCGTTCTCGACGCCGTTCGCCTCAAGCGTTTGCCCTCGCCACGCCTCCAACGCCAGATGCCCGGCAGCCTTGCACTCGGCCGTTGGAGCGAAGTGCGGCTGGAGGTCGAGCATGACTTTGATCAACCACTGAACATCCAGATCTTCGACCATGTTCCGGAAGGCCTGAGCTTCGAAAACCTCCCGCTGCTGGCAGCACTGCAACCCGGTCAACAGAGCCTTGTGGGCTATCGATTGCGCCCCCTCAAGCGCGGCCACTTCACCTTCGAACATTGCGAAATCAACCTGCCGAGTCCAATGGGCCTGTGGTCCGGCAAACGTCTGCTGAAAGTGAACGACAGCACCCGCGTCTACCCCGACTTCGCCCGTCTCTATGGCGGTGAACTGCTGGCGGTGGACAACTGGCTCAGCCAGCTCGGCGTGCGCCAGCGCCAGCGTCGCGGCCTGGGCCTGGAATTCCATCAACTGCGCGAATTCCGTGAAGGCGACAGCCTGCGCCAGATCGACTGGAAAGCCACCGCCCGCCAACGTACACCGATCGCCCGTGAGTACCAGGACGAGCGCGACCAGCAAATCATCTTCATGCTCGATTGCGGCCGCCGGATGCGCAGCCAGGACGGCGAACTCGCCCATTTCGATCACGCACTCAATGCCTGCCTGTTGCTCAGCTACATCGCCCTGCGCCAGGGTGATGCCGTGGGCCTGAGCACGTTCGCCAGTGATCGCGCGCACTACCTCGCCCCGGTCAAAGGCACGGGGCAGCTCAATGTGTTGCTCAACACCGTCTATGACCTCGACAGCACCCAACGCCCCGCCGACTACCAGGCTGCCGCCACCCAGCTACTGGCCCGCCAGAAACGCCGGGCGCTCGTGGTGCTGGTCACCAACCTGCGTGACGAAGACGACGACGAACTGCTCACCGCCGTCAAACGCCTGAGCAAACTGCATCGGGTGCTGGTGGCGAGTCTGCGCGAAGACGTGCTCGACGATTTGCGGCACGCGCCAGTGCAAACCTTGCCGGAGGCGCTGGCCTATTGCGGGACGGTGGATTACCTGAATGACCGGGCGCAACTCCATGAGCAGTTGAGTGCTCATGGAGTGCCGGTGGTGGATGCCCGGCCCTCAGAGTTGGGGGCCGGGTTGGTGACGCGGTATTTGGGGTGGAAGAAAGAAGGTGCTATGTAATAGCGATAAAAAAGGTGGCGATGTCCGGTCTCAGCAATGCAGCAAAGCTGAAGTTAATAATTTCAATGACAATCCGAAATACCAAATAGCTAGCAAGGAATAAATCATGGACGATAAATATCTATTCGCGTCAGTGCTAATCAAGATCAACCAGAACCAACTAGCGTTGGGTGCGGCTATGGATGAGCTCACTATCTGGGCTGAGAAGCAAGGTGCGAGCGATGTCGCTGGCCACATAAGAGATGCACTAGAAACGCTGGATCAAAATCAAGAGTTTATCTCGTTGGCTCTTCTCTCTGTGTCAACTGACTTCAAAGGAGAATAGGTATCCCCGCTTTATAGTCCCTTTACCCGAAGCGAAGAGTGACGGAGTGGAGAGACTCGCTTTGCTGTGGCCAATGGTCATGACCATTGGCCAAGCCTGCATTCACCCTGGTCCTACACGTATATACAAGAAGCCGTACAACGGCTACATAATCAGTTGCTTCTGCCTACAACCTGCGGTGCCCCCGACTGACTTCGGGCGAGAGTCACCCCGATTAAGGTTCTCCTATCGCTACTTATCAGCGATCCAATAAGGAGTTAACCCCATGTCGAAGGCTACACCTGCCCCTTCCGAGCCTACGTGCTCAGCCTATGCCACTTTCGATCCAAAAAAACTTCATACCGCCGCCCAAAAAGCGCTGAACCACCATCTCGCTCAAAAAAAAACCAAATCGTGCTTTGCTAACGAACGCACCACCGAGGAACGCGCCATGAAGATGTTCACCGTTGTCCCTGATGCCAACCCCGAAGCCTTGACCATCGAGACCTACGAAACATTCTCGACGGTCAGCATTCTGCTACTCGACCTGGCGGAAAGTCTGGACGACAAGCCGCGGCATCTGGCGATGGCGATTTATCGGATGAGTGAGTTGGGGTTGATGCTGGTGGAGCGGTCGCTGGATAACGAAAAGGCGATCAAGACGACCTGAGCTTGATTATCAGGCGCCTGAGCTGACGTCATCGCGAGCAGGCTCGCTCCTACAGGGGATTTTCAGTGACCACAAAATTTATGGACAGCCGATACCCCTGTGGGAGCGAGCCTGCTCGCGATGGCCATTGCCGATGCATCACAACACTCAGGCAGACGCCGGCATCGGCTGAAAACTGAAGTACTGCGTCAACGCCTCCACCAATTGCCCATACTCCGGCGGTGCCCGTTGCAGGCTGAACCCGGCGTCGTAATGGTGGGGGGTTTCGTCTTCGTGGCACCACAAACAACAGGCCGTCAGGTCAATAACCTGCTGGCAGCCGTCGCTGGCGGGGATTTTCAATCGCAGGTCAAAGTCGACGCCCACCATCATGGGCAACTGACTGATGAGCATCAGCCCGTCGGCGGACACGTTGCCCAAAAAGCCGATGGGTTTGTCGGTGACGCTGTTGAATACTTTCAGAAAATACGGCAGTTGATGCCGCTCGATCCGGCGGTCGGTAAACATGCGCAGTTGGCCCAGCAAGGCCCTTAAGCAGGGCCGCACTAATGCTTCGGAACGTGCCGTTTTTGCTTTTGTTGAAAAGCCTGGCGCGCTCTCCCCGTTCCCGGTGCGTCAGTCCATGAATCCGCTGACGCTTACGGCTGCCGGTCACAGGTATGACCTCGGTCTAGAGACATGGCTCTAAAACCGATCCATTCGACTATAGCTCACCACCGCCGGGCGGCCAGCCTTTGCACGACAACGGCAATCAGAACCGCGTCGGGCGCACGGCGGCCGCGGCGCTGCGAGTCGGGTAATGTCCCAGGCTCTGCAAGGTTTCCAGACGGGCGCGGGCGCGGTAGGCGTATTCGCTTTGCGGGTAGGACGCCATGATGAACTGATAAGTCTGCGCCGCATCGATGAACAGCTTCTGCCGTTCCAGGCACTGGCCACGCATCATCGACACTTCCGGCCACACATAAGGCCGCGCACGGCTGGAGCGTTCGACTTTGGACAATTCGAGCATCACCTGCTCGCAATTGCCGCGATCGTAAGCGCTGTAGGCATTATTCAAATGATGGTTCATAGACCAACGGGCGCAACCCGTCACACTGAGGGCAAGAGCGGCAATGAGCACGAATCGCATGGGGGATCTCCTGTCTTGAGCTCTGTATCGACCCGTGAGCAGAAATCTTCAGGAATGTTCGGTTAAAGAAACAAACGAAAAAGTAGTGCAAACGAACAATGACTACACCCGCTGACCATAGTAGCCTCACTCAGCGCTTGAACTCAGGAGTCTTTGCATGTCCGTCCGTCGTACCAAAATCGTCGCTACCCTTGGCCCGGCCAGTAACTCGCCGGAAGTTCTCGAACAGCTGATTCTGGCTGGCCTGGACGTCGCCCGCCTGAACTTCTCCCACGGCACCCCCGACGAGCACAAGGCTCGCGCGAAGCTGGTGCGTGACCTCGCGGCCAAGCACGGTCGTTTCGTGGCCCTGCTGGGTGACCTGCAAGGCCCGAAAATCCGGATCGCCAAATTCGCCAACAAGAAGATCGAGCTGAAGATCGGTGATCAATTCACCTTCTCCACCAGCCATCCTCTGACCGAAGGCAACCAGCAAGTGGTCGGCATCGACTACCCGGATCTGGTCAAGGATTGCGGCGTGGGCGACGAGCTGCTGCTCGACGACGGCCGCGTGGTGATGCGCGTCGATACCGCCACCGCCACCGAACTGAACTGCACCGTACTGATCGGCGGCCCGCTGTCCGACCATAAAGGCATCAACCGTCGCGGCGGTGGCCTGACGGCGCCGGCCCTGACCGAGAAAGACAAGGCCGACATCAAGCTCGCCGCCGAGATGGAAGTGGACTACCTCGCCGTGTCCTTCCCGCGCGACGCTGCCGACATGGAATACGCCCGTCAACTGCGCGACGAGGCCGGCGGTACGGCCTGGCTGGTGGCGAAGATCGAACGCGCCGAAGCCGTGGCCGACGACGACACCCTCGATGCACTGATCAAAGCCTCCGACGCCGTCATGGTGGCCCGTGGTGACCTCGGTGTGGAAATCGGCGACGCCGAGCTGGTGGGCATTCAGAAGAAGATCATTCTGCACGCACGCCGCCACAACAAGGCTGTGATCGTGGCGACCCAGATGATGGAGTCGATGATCCAGAACCCGATGCCGACCCGCGCCGAAGTGTCCGACGTAGCCAACGCCGTGCTCGACTACACCGACGCCGTGATGCTCTCGGCGGAAAGTGCTGCCGGCCTGTACCCGCTGGAAGCCGTGCAAGCGATGGCGCGCATCTGCATCGGCGCGGAAAAGCATCCGACCAGCAAGACCTCCAGCCACCGCATCGGCAAAGTGTTCGAAAGCTGCGACCAGTCCATCGCCCTGGCGGCCATGTACACCGCCAACCACTTCCCGGGCGTGAAGGCGATCATCGCCCTGACCGAAAGTGGCTACACGCCGTTGATCATGTCGCGCATCCGTTCTTCGGTGCCGATCTACGCGTTCTCCCCGCACCGCGAAACCCAGGCCCGCGCGGCGATGTTCCGTGGCGTCTACACCGTTCCGTTCGACCCGGCATCGCTGCCGCCTGAGCAAGTCAGCCAGGCCGCGATCGACGAGTTGCTCAAGCGCGGCGTTGTCGAGAAAGGCGACTGGGTCATCCTGACCAAGGGCGACAGCTACCACACCATCGGCGGCACCAACGGGATGAAAATCCTGCACGTTGGCGATCCGATGGTCTGAGTGATCAGAACCGCTGAAACAGAAAACCGCCATGTGAATGGCGGTTTTTTTTCGCCTGAAGAACGGCGCCCTGGACAATGACAGACCTGTCTACTGTCAGGTTTGACAGTAGACAGGTCTGGCCCCGTGACCGTCCAATCAAGCCTGGGCCACGAATTCGCCTCCCAACTGGACATGAGGAAAGCGTCTTCATCTTCTGGTCTGCGGCAGCCGGCCTCATCGTACCCACCACGGAGATCGATAAATGAAGACTCAACGCACCGCCGAGGCCGGCATGCTGGACGAAAGTTTTGCGGACAAGGGCATTGCCTGGATTGGTTTTGGCCAATACGCGATGGCCAGAATTGAAAGTATCAAAAGCGTCGGGGAAGGTACTGAAGGCAAAATCTATTTCGCGGGCTGGTACCACGACAACAACATGGCAACGTCTTTGTACTTGTTGGGTCGACTGAATGCCGACGGCTCTGTCGATAAAACGTTTGGCGAAGAAAGTGATGACGGTGTCGTCGTGCGGCGCTTCAAGGGCCTCAGTTCAACCGTAAAGTCGCTGGCGATTCAACCTGACGGCAAAATTCTTTTATTTGGTAGCGCCACCGGCAGTGAGTTTCTTCAGGCACCGGCCTTTGCGCGTTATAGCGCTGATGGAAAGCTTGACCGCAGTTTCGGCGAAAACGGCGACGTGGTTCACAACATTATTGTGCACCCCCCAGCTCGTACCGCTCGCCAGAATGAATTGCAATCAGCCACCGACAGTTCCTCAAACCCCTTCGGCGTAGAAATCCTGCCCGATGGAAAAATACTTGCGTTCAAGCATCATGCGTTTGACGACTGGAATACAGCGGTAGGTCTGATTATTCGACTCGACGATAGAGGATCGCTGGACCTGGATTTTAATCAAATTGGCCATATCGTTGTCTCCCATCCCGACTATTTGTTTAACCACACACAACTCATGAGCATCATGGTGCAGGCCGACGGCAAGTACCTGGGGTGTGGAGCGGTCTGGGATGAACGTGAACCTCACGCTGCCATGTTTGCGCGCTACCACCCGCAGGGTACTCTCGACGACTCGTTCGCAGATTGTGGATTTGCCATTATCAAAGGCCCGGCCGACATGGGCGGATTACGCCTCGAGGCGATGGCTCAACAGCCCAATCAACGTATTTTGGGAATTGGTGCGACCATCACGCCTTCAAACGACAGGGGCCTGTTGCTGAGCATCGAACCCGACGGCTCGCCCAATATTCAGTTCAACCGGGGATTGCCCTTGTTTACCGAGCTGGAGCCCGACGCCTTGACCGCGTGGACAGCGGGCGCCATTCAAGAGGATGGGAGAATTGTGGTGGTGGGAGGCGTCGGGACTGCCAATGGCGAAGTCGATATCGTTGTTGCACGGTTTATCGATGAACAATTTGATCCCGAATTCAATGGCACAGGCTATGTCCGCACCGAGGTGGAGCCTGGGACTGAAGTCGCGACAGGCATGGCGTTGCAGAGCGACGGTAAAATAGTGGTCGCCGCCTACACCGGGAGCAAAAAACTCATCATTTTGCGTTACCTGTCGTAGTGGTCAGCAACGTCAGCCCCGCCATGTGAATGACGGGTTTTTTTGGTGATCGTTCCCACGCTCCGCGTGGGAATGCCTCTACGGACGCTCCGCGTTCGGCTCTTGATGGGACGGGGAGCGTCCCGGGCTGCATGATCGGTGTCAATGCCGTTTGATAAAAGCCGACAATGCCGCCAACGCTTCCGGCGAACGCAACCTTTGGGTGAACAACGCGCCCTCTTCTTCGATCACTGTGCGCAGCTGCTCCCGGTCCGGCGCTTTCATCAATTGCTTGCTGATCCGCACCGCTTCCGGTGGCAATGACTCAAACCGCAACGCCATCTCCCGCGCCTTGGCCAACGCCGCTTCGCCACTGCCCAACGCTTCGGTGGCAATGCCCCACGCCGCAGCCTGCTCACCGCTAAACCCTTCACCCAACAGCAACAGCTCCGCTGCTTTGGCATGCCCGAGCAATCGCGGCAGGATCAGGCTCGAACCAAACTCCGGGCACAACCCGAGGTTCACGAACGGCATGCGCAACCGCGCATCACGGCTGACATACACCAGATCGCAATGCAGCAACAGCGTCGTGCCGATCCCCACCGCCGCGCCCGCCACGGCGGCGATCACCGGTTTGCGGCATTCCAGCAAGTTGAGCATGAAGTGGAACACCGGGCTGTCGAGGTTGCTCGGCGGTTGCTGGATGAAATCGGCGATGTCGTTGCCGGCAGTGAAGCACTCGGCGCTGCCGGTGATCAGCACGGCGTTGATGTCGGGGTCGATGTCGGCCTGTTTCAGCGCGTCGGCCAAGTGGCTGTACATGGCGCGGGTCAGGGCGTTTTTCTTGTCGGGGCGGTTCAGGCGCAGGGTCAGCAGGCCGCGTTCGCGTTCAAGCTGGATGGCATCGGTCATGGCGAGTCTCGCGTCGTTAAACGATCAGCGCTCAACCACGGGGAACAAAGACATCCGCCAGCAGTTGGTTGCGCGGCAGTCCGGCCAGGTACAAACGCCGAGCAAAGGCGTCGACACTGTCGGGGGCTCCGCAGACTAAGGCCAGGGTTTGCCGGGAAACAAGCCGCAGTTGCGCCAACGCCTGCGGCAACTCGGCCGGGGTCCAGCATTCAATGCTGAGGTTTTCACGCACATCGGCCATGGCTTGCAGGGGCTTGGCCAGGTAATGCTCGCTGGCGTCATGGGCGAGGTGAATGACGCGTATGGCGCCTTGGTGATCCTGACGCAACGCTTCGCGTAACACGCCGAACAACGGCCCCAGTCCCGTACCGGCAGCCATCAGCCACAGCGGTCGAGTGCTCCAGTCCGGGTCATATTGCAACGCTCCGCCACGCAGTTCGCCGAGGCGGATCGGGTCGCCGATTTTCAGCTGACGGGCCGCGTCGCTGAATTCACCCCGCTGTCGACAATCGAGGTGGAACTCCAAAAAGCGGTCCTCTTCCGGCAGACTCGCCAAGGAGTAGGGCCGTGCCACGTTGCCCGCCCACAACACCAGATGCTGCCCGGCGCTGTAGCGTAACGGTCGCTCGGTGGTCAGGCGCAACCGCAATACGCTGGCGCTCAACCAATCAACGGCGACGACTTGCGCGGGGCGGCCGTCGACGTGTGGATCGAAGGCATGCACCTGCAAGTCCTCGACCACCTGGCACTGACACGCCAGACGCCAACCTTGCTGACGCTGTTCAGCGCTCAAGGCATCGGGACGGCTGTCGCTGGGCAAGCCTTGAACGCATTGCACCAGGCACGCATGGCAACTGCCGGCGCGACAACTGTAGGGCACGGCCACGCCGTTCTGATTCAGGGCATCGAGCAGGTTGCTGCCCGGGGCCACGGACCAATGGCGCTCGCCGACGCGCAACTCAGGCATCGACGTTCTCCCATGCCGCCGCGCAGCGATTGCGCCCGTCACGCTTGGCGCGGTAAAGCGCCTGGTCGGCGCGCTGCAAGGCGTCGTCGAGATCATCGCCCAACTCCAGCAACGTCATGCCGGCGGACAAACTGAGGTGGGCGACGTTGAGTCCGATCAACTCGACATCGGTAAAGGCGATGCGCAGCCGCTCGCAACAAGAGGTCAGGCGTTCGGCGTTGCAGTCGGGCAGCAACACCACGAACTCCTCGCCACCATAACGGGCCAGCACATCGCCCTCTCGCAGGCAGGCGGTGGCCACGCCGGCAAAGGCTTGCAGCACCTGATCGCCAGCAGCGTGGCCATGAACGTCATTGATGCGTTTGAAGTGGTCGAGGTCGATCAACGCCAGGCCATGCACCACGCCCGCCTCCATCGCGTTCAGCTCGCGAGAAGCCAGGCGCAGGAAATGCCGGCGGTTGAACAGCCCGGTCAGTTCGTCGGTGGCGACCAGGTCTTCGAGCTGGCGCATCATCCCGCGCAGGGTGTCCTGGTGCGCCTGCAAGGCAAACCGTCGTTGGCGCATACGTTGACGCGAGGCCTGGACGTAACGGGCATAAAGCTCCAGCCACACCAACACGATAAACAGCACGCACACCTGCAACGCGGCCAGCGCCGGGTCGTGCAACTGGAAGTGGTAGCCCTCCCATAGCGTGATCGCACTGAAACTGAAAAACACCAACAGGGCACAGCGCACAAACGCACGGCGCGAAAGATGGAACAGCCCGAACAACATGATCAGCAGGTAGAACACCAGGAACGCGCCGCGCGCCTCATCCAGATTGGCAACCAGCCATGTCTGCCACCCCAGGCCCATCAATACTTGTGCTTCGGTCAGGCTCGGGTCGGAAAAGCGCAGGTTGCAGCCGCTGTAAAACACCGCGAACAACGTCCCCTGGGTGATCACCACCAGCGCGCTGCCGATGGCCACGCTGGTCAGCGGCTCATCGTAATGCCCGGTGAAAAACGCCATCCACAGCAAGACCAAAGCCAGGGCGTAGGTGCCGGCTGCGAGGGCGAAGCGTTTGAGCAAAAGCCGTTGGATGGCGTTATGGGTCAATCGTTGACTCACCGTGCGAAAGGAGGCTGATCGAGTGTCCTACTCTACAGACCGAATGCCACTTTAGTGGGGTGTCTGATAAATGACCATTCAATTTTCGGGGCAGAAAACTGGCGTCAAAAGCATGTCCCTGAATGACACAAAACCTGTGGTGAGGGAGCTTGCCTGTGGCGAGGGGATTTATCCCCGTTCGACTGCGAAGCAATCGCCCATCCGACACACGGGGTATACCTGTCTCACCGAGGTGTAGCTATCGGGGGCGGCTTCGCCACCCAACGGGGCGGGGCGACGTTTCGCTAAATCCCCACACCGCAGATAAATCCGCCTGCCGCAAGATTGACTTTCGGCGGGTGTGCCCGGAACCGAGGCGCGGTATACTGCCGCGCCTTTTTAGCGTCGCGCCAGCAGCCCCGGCGTGCCCTGACTCTTCGAGCCAGCTTCAAGTTGCAAGCTCCAAGCAGCAAGCTCAAAGCAGTACACACACTGCCCTTACTTGCCGCTTGTAGCTCAAAGCTTGAAGCTGGCTCGAAGAGCTATTGAATGTTCCCGTCTTTTAGAGGAGCGCGACTCATGACCGTGATCAAGCAAGACGACCTGATTCAGAGCGTTGCCGACGCCCTGCAGTTCATTTCCTATTACCACCCCGTTGACTTCATCCAGGCGATGCACGAGGCCTACCTGCGCGAAGAATCGCCGGCAGCTCGTGATTCGATGGCGCAAATCCTGATCAACTCGCGCATGTGTGCCACCGGCCACCGCCCGATCTGCCAGGACACCGGCATCGTCACCGTCTTCGTCCGCGTGGGCATGGACGTGCGTTGGGATGGCGCCACCATGGGCCTGGACGACATGATCAACGAAGGCGTGCGCCGGGCTTACAACCTGCCGGAAAACGTCCTGCGTGCCTCGATCCTCGCCGACCCGGCGGGCGCTCGTAAAAACACCAAGGACAACACCCCGGCCGTTATCCACTACTCCATCGTTCCGGGTAACACCGTGGAAGTGGACGTGGCAGCCAAGGGCGGCGGCTCCGAGAACAAGTCGAAAATGGCCATGCTCAACCCGTCCGACTCGATCGTCGACTGGGTATTGAAGACCGTTCCGGAAATGGGCGCCGGCTGGTGCCCACCGGGCATGCTCGGCATCGGCATCGGCGGCACCGCCGAGAAAGCCGCGGTCATGGCCAAGGAAGTGTTGATGGAATCCATCGACATTCACGAGCTGAAAAAGCGCGGCCCGTCCAATCGCATCGAAGAGATGCGCCTGGAACTGTTCGAGAAAGTCAACCAACTGGGCATCGGCGCCCAGGGCCTCGGTGGCCTGACCACCGTGCTCGACGTGAAGATCATGGATTACCCGACCCACGCCGCTTCGCTGCCGGTGTGCATGATCCCGAACTGCGCCGCCACCCGTCACGCGCACTTCGTATTGGATGGCTCCGGCCCGGCGACCCTGGAAGCGCCACCGCTGGACGCCTACCCGGAAATCGTCTGGGAAGCCGGCCCGTCGGCCCGTCGCGTCAACCTCGACACCCTGACCCCGGAAGACGTGCAGAGCTGGAAGCCGGGCGAAACCGTCCTGCTCAACGGCAAGATGCTCACCGGTCGCGACGCCGCGCACAAGCGCATGGTCGAGATGCTGAACAAAGGTGAAACCCTGCCGGTCGATCTGAAAGGTCGCTTCATCTACTACGTCGGCCCGGTTGATCCGGTGCGCGAAGAAGTGGTGGGCCCTGCCGGTCCGACCACCGCCACGCGGATGGACAAGTTCACCCGTCAGATCCTCGAGCAAACCGGCCTGTTGGGCATGATCGGCAAATCCGAGCGCGGCCCGACCGCGATCGAAGCGATCAAGGACCACAAAGCCGTGTACCTGATGGCAGTGGGCGGCGCGGCTTATCTGGTGGCGCAAGCCATCAAGAAATCCCGTGTCGTGGCATTCGCCGAACTGGGCATGGAAGCGATCTACGAGTTCGACGTCAAAGACATGCCGGTGACTGTTGCAGTAGACAGCAAGGGCGAGTCGGTACACATCACCGGTCCTGCCATCTGGCAGAAAAAGATCAGTGAAAGCCTGGCGGTCGAAGTGCAATAAGCACTGCGACTTTGCCAAAACGGCCGGCTCGTCTGAATGGACGACCCGGCCGTTTTTTTTGCTTGCGAATAATGCCGATGGCATTAAAAGCGATCCGCTTACAGCTATTTGATCTAGAACCCCCCTCCTGATCTGTCAGATCTGACAGGTTACGCAAGACTCCCATCTTGTTAGCGTCTGATCCATCAAGCGACACCGTTGCCACGGGCGAACGCCAGGCCAAAACAGGATCAGCCCCATGGAAGACCAAGCGTCCCTGAATATCGTCGCACCCGCGATTGCCAAGAGCACTTCGATCGCCAGCATCGGTAATGATTGGGCTAAAGTCGGTTGGACGGGAGGCGCGTCTTTCGCGCTGTCGCTGCCGATTTCAGCGGGACGCGGCTGCGACCCCCAACTCTCGTTGAGTTACAGCAGCCAGTCGGCGAACGGACCGTTCGGCATCGGCTGGCAGTTGAACCTCGGCGCCATCACTCGCCAGACCAGTAAAGGTGTGCCGCGCTATACCGGCGATGATGTGTTCATCAGCCCTCTGGGTGAGCAGTTGATGGCCGAGCGCAACGCCAGCGGTGAGATCGAGGAACGTGAAGTCTCTGAATACCGTGGCCTGTCTGTCGGCAAGCACGCTGTGCTGCGCTATCGGCCACGGGTCGAAAGCACGTTCGATTTGATCGAATTCTGGTATTCCGATTCGAACCCGGAAGGGTTCTGGCTGGTGCACGGAGCTGATGGCAGCCTGCACCTGTTCGGCAAGATCGAAAGTGCGCGCAAGGCAGACCCGCTGGACTCGAAGCGAATTGTTGCCTGGTTGTTGCAGGAGAGCATGAATGCCTGGGGCGAGCATATCCGCTACGAATACCTGAAAGACCAGGCCCCTGGAGAAGAAACCGTCCCGCATGACTACCGCGCACAACGCTACGTCCATCGCGCGTTGTATGGCAACGTTGACGCGTATGACCAGTTGTACGGCTGGGACTTGCCGCAGACACCGACGCCTGCATGGCATTTCCACTTGGTGTTCGACTACGGCGAGCGCACCCGGGAGCTGACTGAAAAACCGGTGTATGACGGCCCGACGCTCAAGCCCTGGCTGACTCGTGAAGACCCCTTTTCGTCCTATCGACAGGGCTTTGAAGTGGGCACTCGCCGCCTTTGCCAGCAAGTGCTGATGTTTCACAGTTTTCCGGAATTGGGCAGCGAACCCGTGCTGGTCCGGCGCTTGCTGCTGGAGTACGCGGCCAACACAACCCCCTGGTCTTACAGCCAGATCGCGGCGGCGCATTATCAGGCGTATGACGCCGACGGCACCGTGGAAAACATGCCCCCGGTGGAGTTCGACTATTCGGCGTTTGAACTCAATAAAGAGCCGGTTGCCTTCTTCCCGTTCGAGAACATGCCGGGCATTGAAGACAGCGGACTCTATCAATGCGTCGACCTGTTCGGCGAAGGCCTGCCGGGCTTTCTGTGTCGCCATGACCAATGCTGGTACTACCGCGAGCCCTTGCGTGCCACCACGGGCCCTGACCACATTGACTACGGCCCGTGGACAGCGCTGACGAAAATCCCGGTGGCCGACCGCAATAAACCTGCGCATCAAGCCCTGATGGACATGACCGGCGACGGGCGTCTGGACTGGATTGTCGCCCAACCCGGCATGTGTGGTTTTTACACGCTGAACCCGGATCGGAGCTGGTCAACCTTCATCCCCTATTCGGCCTTCCCGGTGGAGTTTTTCAACACCCTTTCGCAGCTGTGCGATTTGACCGGCGACGGGCTCAGCTCGCTGGCGCTGATCGGCCCTGACGCCGTGCGCTTCTACGCCAATCAGCGTGAAGACGGTTTTGCCAGGGCCGAAGATGTCCTGCATGACCCCGACCGTTTGCCCATCTTCAGCAACTCAAGCAGCGAACTGGTGCTGTTGAGCAATCTGCTGGGCAGCGACATGACCGAGTTGTGCCGCATTCGGCACAACGAAATCAAATGCTGGCCAAATCTGGGGCACGGACAATTCGGCAGCGGTTTTGTCATCAGCGGCCCTAGTTTCGAGTACGCCGCGTTCGACGCCGCGCGGGTGCGAATCGCCGATCTGAATGGCTCCGGTGCCCCGGCGCTCATTTATCTGAATTCCGCTGGCTTTGACATTTACCTCAACCACGGCGGCAATGGTTTTGCACAAACGCCCATCACGGTCCCCTGGCCCGAGGGCGTGCGTTACGACAACCTGTGTCAGGTCACCTTCGCCGACCTGCAAGGACTCGGCTGCGCCAGCCTGATCCTGACCGTGCCGCACATGAAGCCCCGACACTGGCGCTACGACTTTGTCGGCGCCAAGCCCTACTTGATGATCGCCAGCAACAACAACATGGGGTGCAGCACGCAGGTGGTGCATCGAAGTTCTGCGCAGTTCTGGCTGGACGAAAAACAGCAGCTTCTCCAGCTTGAGCGCCCTCCCGTCTGTTACCTGCCTTTTGCTGTGCAGGTCGTGAGTCAACAAACCCAGCGGGATGAAATCACCGGTAATTGCCTGAATCAGTTTTTCCGGTATTTCGAGGCCTGGTATGACCATCAGGACCGGGAGTTCCGTGGCTTCGGAAGGCTGGACCAAACCGACAGCGAAACCGGTTCGGACGAAGACGAAAGCTTCACCGCCCCGGCATTGGTCCGCACCTGGTTTCATACCGGCATGCAGATCAATATGCCTCGCGACGGTTATTTCAATCGAGATGATCAGGCACATCCGTTGGGTGACATGCTGTTTTGTCGGTATCACCCGGGCGACGAGTACGAAGAACTCATGACGCCCGGGGATGAAGCCACCGTTCACGAAATCGCCCGCAGCCTGTCGGGTGTCGTACTCAGGGTGGAAACCTATGCGGCGACCGACCAGCTCCCGGAGACGCCTTTTCTGGCGGTCCAGAATCGATACATCGTCCGTAACGTGCGTGAGCGTGGCGACCACTACCCCGACACGGTGTTGATGACGTCGCTGCTGGAAGAAATCCACTATCACTATGAGCGTTTCGTCGAAGACCCCCTGTGCCGCCATGTCATCAACTTGAGCCGGGACGAGTTTGGGCTCACCACTCACAGCATCACGGTCAGCTACGCACGGCGCCTGACAGAGCAAGACGAACCGCCATTTACCGATATCGATGAACGGCAATGGTGGAAGGACGCCCATGATCCGGCGCAGCAGTCCTACTACTTGAGCGAAACCCGCGCCGGGTTTATTCACCAGGTCGATCCGCAAGGCTGGAGGCTCGGCCTGCCCTATCGGCAACGGGGCAACGCCTTGGTATTGCCCAAGAAGCCAGCCGCTGAAGGGCTTGATCCCAGCGTGATTTCTTATGAGCAGTTCCTCGAGCTGTTCGACTCTCCCGAATGGGCGGCCCGGCGGGAATTGACGTCACAATCGGTGCAGCGCTACGTCTCTACAGCGAATGAAACATTGCCGGAGGGCACGGCCGGGTTCGAAGCCCTGACGGGGCCGATGGAAATCGCACAACTGAACAAGGCAGCGCTGGAGGTCTACGGCGATGTGCCAGATCCGTCGTTCGATATCCGGGCAGAACTGGAGCGTATCGGTTATCTGTGCATGAAGCTGTTTCTGGGCACGGACGCAGAGGCCGACGAAGAAGAGGATCAACAGAGAAATCTTTGGTCCGCCCTCCACAACTTTGCCCGATATGCAGACCTCGATCACTTCTACAAGGTCGAGGGGGTCAACGAAACGCTAAGCCACGGCATCACCAAGGTTCAATACGACAGTTACTGCCTGCTGATCAACCGCTTCGAGCTGCCGGATGGCTGCACCACTCTCGCCGAGCATGACTATCACGCGTTGACAACGTTGCGCACCACCGATGCCAACGACAACGTTGAAGAAGTCCTCAACGATCCGTCCGGTCCGCACACGGTCACCTTCTATGGAACAGAAAACGCTGTGCGTGCCGGCTTTGACGCCATCGCCGACTATGTCCGGCCCGTTGACGCCAGCCCGGTCACAGCCATCGAATCCCCCGAGGACGCGCTACAAAAAGCCGCCAGTACCTTTCGCAAAGACTTGCTCAGCTGGATGGGTCAGCTCACCCATCCCGTCGAGCAGACACCCGACTGGCTGGCTGAGGGGATCGCCAAAGGTTACGTGTTGCCAAGCCTGCACATCCGCGCCAGTGCGCGCCTGCTCCTGAGCCGGCTCAAGTCCCGGACAACGGCGGAGCAGGCACTGTGGGACCTGCTGCTCAGCGTCCCGCGCATTCCGCTGCACAGCGTCGTCATTTCCGCTGACCGGTACCCGGATGATGACCAACCCGCGAACTTCCAGATCATCCTGTCGTTGATCGACGGTTTCGGACGCCCCCTGCAAACCCAGCAACGGGTTGAGCCCGGTGATGCCTATGTCGTGGAAAACGGCAAACTGGTGATCGAAGACGGCAAGCCCAAGGTGGCACACGCCGACCAGCGCTGGCGCATCAGCGCACGTGTTGAATACAACAACAAGGGACTGCCGGTACGCACCTATCGCCCCTATTTCGCCAACGCTTACGGCTACATTGATGACGATTGCTTCAAGGAATATGGCCATCACGATAAAAGTTTCTACGATGTGCTGGGTCGTCTGATCAAGGTCATCAACGCCAAGGACGATGTCGCCTACACCCTCCTCCACCCCTGGTACAAAACTGTCCTGGACTTTAATGACACCTACAGTGAGCCTGCTTCGAAAGCGAGCAAGGTGGACATGCAATGAGCAACGCCGCCCACTGGAACACCGCCGCAATAGAGTCAAATGATGCGCGTGGATTGGCAGCGCGCCATATCGCCTACCTGCGCAAGACGCCCGAGGACGCGCTTGAACCGCTGATCACCCGGCAACGCCATGACGTTATCGGCCACCTGGTGGAGCAACGGGACCCGCGCCTGGCCGATGCGCTCAAGCCCAACCTGGCCACGGTTTATGGACTTGCCGGGCAACCCGTCTTGGTCGACAGCGTTGACGCCGGCTGGCGGATCAGCCTGCCGGGGCTGGCCGGAGAAATCCTCCAGCGCTGGGACGCACGCGGCAGCCATTGGCGCACCGTGTACGACGAGCAGTTGCGCCCCGTTGCCATCGATGAAAACGACCAACCGAACGTCGAAATCTTCAGCTACGCCGATGCCAGCGCCGATAAAGCTTTTAACCTCTGCGGCCAGTTGATCAGCCAGGTCGACCCCTCGGGCACCGTGGAATGGCTCAGCTTCGGCCTGCAGGGCCAAGCGCTGAATGACAGCCGGACGATCACCGGTGCCGGCACGTTCCCAAGCCACCGGACCTACAGCCCGCTCGGTGCGCTGCTGACCCAGACCGATGCCGGCGATCACCGACAACGGATGGTTTACGACCGCGCCGGACAACTGCAACAGGTGCAGTTGCGGCTAACTCCCGCCGAGGCCTGGCAGTCTGTGCTGGAAGACGCGCGCTACAACGCCGCCGGCCAGATCATCGAGCAGCATGCCGGCAACAAGGTGCTCAGCATCTGGGCTTACGATGACGCCGATGGCCGTCTCACCACGTTGAAGGCGGGTGTGCCCGGACAGGGCCTGCTCCAGCATTTTCAGTACGCCTATGACCGTGTCGGTAACGTGCTGCGCATCGACGATCTCACCTTCAAACCGGTGTACTTCGCCAATCAGCTCATCGACGGCCACCGCGGATTCATCTACGACACGTTGGAACGATTGATTTGCGCCAACGGCCGTGACACCGCCCCGAGCACCGGCCTGCCTGGCCGCCCTTCGCCGACCGATCCCGACCACCTCCTCAACTACACACAGAAATACGAGTACGACGAAGGCAACAATCTGATCAAACAGGTCCATGAACGTGCCGTGGGCAATTACACCCAACAGATGCGCATCGACCCGACCAGCAACCGCGGGGTGCGCTGGAAACCGGGTGACCCCGAGCCGGTGTTCGACACCCTGTTCGACGCCCACGGCAACCAACACGCCTCGGCCCCCGGAAGGCCCCTGGACTGGAACAGCCGCGATGAACTGGCCCGGGCGGTGTTGGTTGAACGTGACGACGGCCGCCACGATACCGAAGTCTTTCGCTACAGCCAGGGCGTGCGGGTGTTCAAGCGCCATGAATGGCAAGCCGCGACGTTCACCCACTTTCATCAAGTGCTGTACTTGCCGGGGCTGGAAATCCGCACCCGCGACAATGGCGAAACGCTGCACGTCATCACCGTGCCGGGGGGCCGTGGCAGCGTGCGTTGCCTGCATTGGGTCAGCAACAAACCGGACGGCATCGAACAGGATCAGTTGCGCTACACCCTCGACGACGAGTTGGGTTCATGCCTCATGGAACTGGACCAGGCCGCCCGGCTGATCAGCCACGAAGGCTATTACCCGTTCGGCGGCACGGCCTGGCTGGCGGCGGCGTCCCTGCTGGAAGTCGGCTACAAAACCCTCCGTTATTCGGGCAAGGAAATGGATGAATGCGGGCTTTATTACTACGGCGCTCGATACTACGCGCCATGGTTGCAGCGTTGGGTGAGTGCCGATCCGGCGGGGGAAGTGGATGGGCTGAATCTCTACAGATTTGTAAGGAATAATCCGTTGCGCTATGTCGATAACGACGGCGAGGCAAGCGGCGAAGCGGTCATTCGCAACTATTCAAATTTCATTTCTGTCCTGGTCGCTTACGCCACTCAAACGCTCGAGCAAATCGACAACATAATCAATGAAACCAACATCGAAAAAGACCTGCTGAAAAACCTGGCCGGGGAATCGATAAATGCAGTCATCGGCTTTGCAGGCGGGTATTACGGGGCTGGAGAGGTCGGCATCGTGTTGCCGGACAAGCCACACATTGCATTCCTCACCAAGCAAAGCAAACCGCCTTTTTCAGAAGGTCTGACCGGTGGCAATCTGGGCGGTGAGCTGGCTGGCTCAGCGGGTGGGGCTATTTTGCCGACCTCCGGCCTGATCAGGCCTCTCATCCCGCAGACATCCACGATGTCCATCAAGGAAATTGATCGTCAAGTCGGCGTCCATGTGGCGGATGATTCGTATGACTGGCTGGGAAGCGGTATCAGTATTGCCCTGAACAATGTCATCGGCTCGGTGGTACCCGGGGTCAGCGCGTTCCTCGCCATGGGGTCCAGGGTTCAGGAAGCTGAAGACATCAAAAACCGACTGGACCCCGTCAAGATCAACAAAATAGAGCGGATGCTGGATGAGTGGGAAAGCGTCGACAATGAACGCTTCGCTCAATTCGAAAAAGCGTTTGACGCGGCGGGCGTCGATACTATCTACCCGCAGCGTACAACCCTCAATGTCAGTGGCTCGGCCCCTGAAGCCATACACCGTATCGATGTGCAACGCGCTCATCACAAGACACAAGATCTTATTCGCCGAAGCAAAGCGGGTATGGCGCGATACAGGGAAATGGGCACGACAGACAACCAATTCCTGGCAAGGCAAGCACGCACTGCGAGTCGTCACCATGCGCCGGCCTGAGCGACCAGCAACACGTTGCGCGCCGCCCTATGACATTGAAATCGGGAGCTGCTGCCCGTGAACACCGCTATCCATAGGGGCACCGCCAATCTTCAAGCCACTGATGCTAGAAGCCTGCCGATTCGCCAGGTGGCTTATCTGCGCAAGAACGCCGGTGACGTCGCGCAATCACTCATCTCGCGGGGCGTTCATAACCTCGCCGGCCACCTGATCGAGCAATGGGATCCGCGGCTCTCCATCCAGTCTTTAAGCAACGTCCATCGCCTCTCCGGCGACGCCATCCAGACTCACAGCGTGGACGCCGGCAAACGCTTGATCCTGCCGGGGCTGGCGGGCGAAGAACTCCGGCGCTGGGACGCACGCGGCAATCATTGGCGCACCCGGTACGACGATCAATTGCGCGCCGTTGCCATCGACGAAAACGACCAGGAGAATGTCGAAACCTTCACCTATGCCGACCCATCGGCCAATCCCGCCTTCAACTTGCGTGGTCAGATGATCAAGCAAGTCGATCAATCAGGCACACTCGAACCGGGAAGTTTCAGCCTCCAGGGATCGCCGCTGAGTGAAAGCCGAACGATTGCGGGTGCCGGCATTTTCAGTAGCAATCGGCGCTACAGCCCTCTGGGCGACCTGCTGATTCAAACCGACTCGGGAGGCCATCGGCAGCGCTTGCACTACGACATCGCCGGGCAGCTCAAGCAGGTTGTTCTGCAACTCAGCGCCGGCGAATCGCAAACCGTCCTGCAGGATGCGCAGTACAACGCCGCCGGCCAGATCTTGATGCAAACGGCCGGTAATGGTGTGATCAGCCGATGGACCTATTGCCCGGCCGACGGGCGCCTCACCACCCTCAAGTCGGGTAAACCCGACGAAGCCTTGCAGCAAAATCTCCACTATTTCTACGACCGGATGGACAACATCCTGCGTATCGAAGACCACACCCTCGCCCCGGTGTACTTCGCCAACCAGCGCGTCGATGGCCATCGGGAGTTTATCTACGACTCGTTGTACCGAGTGACCTGCACCCGGGGTTTCGAGGGCGAAGTCCCTAATCTGGAGTCCGGTTTGCCGGAGCTGATCAAGCCGGTCGACCCCGGTCGCCGCTATGGCTACGTCGAAGACTTCACCTACGACGATGGCAACAATCTGATCGAACTGCGCCATCAGCGTGAGGGTAATAATTTCACCCTGCGCATGCGCATCGACCCTGAGAGCAACCGTGGCGTGCGCTGGAAAACAGGTGACCCGGAGCCGGATTTCAAGACCCTGTTTGACCCGCATGGCAATCAGTCATCTCTGCAAGACGGCGCGCAAGCCCTGATCTGGAACGCCTGGGATCAATTGGAGAAAGTGACCTTGCTCACCCACAGCAACGGCCTGGCGGATGATGGGGAAAGCTACCTCTACAGCCAGGGTGAAAGGGTTTGCAAACGCCACGTCACCCACACCCGGTCAATGACCCACAGCCGCGAGGTCCTTTACCTGCCAGGGCTGGACATTCACACCCGCGACGACGGTCGGGTGTTGCACGTCATTACCCTGCCACTGGCCTTCGGCAGCGTTCGATGCCTGCACTGGGCCAGCGGGGGGCCGGGAGATCTGGAACCTGATCAGCTGCGTTACAGCCTCGACGACCATCTGGGCTCCTGCACGCTGGAACTGGATCGCCATGGCGCCTTGATCAGTCTTGAGTTCTATTACGCGTTTGGCGGCACGGCGTGGTGGGCCGCCCGTTCAGAGGTGGAAGCCGATTACAAAACCATTCGGTACTCCGGCAAGGAAATGGATTGCAGCGGACTTTATTACTATGGCGCCCGGTATTACGCGCCGTGGTTGTGGCGCTGGATCAGTCCCGACCCGGCAGGCGATGTGGACGGGCTGAATCTGTATGCGATGGTGAACAACAACCCGATTGTCTTTACCGATTCCGATGGCCGTATGCGGGAAACCCCGGAGGAACGGGCCGTTAGAAAAACCAGGAGCGAGGAGAGACAAAGAGCGAGGGCCGCCCGATCCGCTTTGAATCAGGCGGCTTACAAACACACCCAGATCGTAAAACTCTCGGCACATAGAGCCCGGGACGCACAACGTCAGATTCTCAACCACGGTTCGGCAGCGGCCCTGGGTTCCTCTACCGCGATCAGAGTCGGGACACATGTTGCAGGCCAGGTTTTTTCCTATGGGGTTGGAATCGGGATCGGGATCGGGACGGCGGCGTTAGGGGTCGCCGCAGGGCCGGTGGGCGTTGCAGCAGGTCTGGCGACAGGCATTGCGGCAAAAAAAGCGGTGAGTTTCGGTGTCGACTGGGCATCGGAGCGAGCAGGTCTGAGTACCTCGGTCAAACTGAAATCAGGGAAGCTGGACCCTCAGCGAATTATCAGCAAAGGTGAATACAAGACCATGGACCTGGTTCCCTATGCCAGCGGCAAACTCAAAGGCGTCGTGAAAGGCGTCATGGATATGAACAGAAAAGGCCTGTTAAAAGGCGGCAAGGAAGGTGGGAGCCTGGCCGTTTCCGTAGGTCTGAAAGTGGCGGGTGCGCCGATGGCCAGTGAAATGAGTGGCGGACTGTCGGTGCTCCTGGGGTTACCTGAGATCTTTCATGAGGTCATGGGGGCGGCAGGGGAACTGACGCCCGAGAAGATTGCAAAGCTGGACGCGAACATCAATGGTCTGATTGGCGTATTGCAAGACAGTATGAACAACGTTGCAGCAATGTTCGCAGCCCACGGCGTCGAGGCGATCAATACATTCAGCTACATTCCGAGCAAATTTCACAAGGCGTCCGGCGATACGGTTGAGAGCCTGACCCGGATGACCGACAGCGCCATCAATGAACTGCGCAATACCCAGAAACTACTGCACGCGCAGCCGTCCAGAGTCGCCCCTCAATGAGCGGCCACTGTGGCAAAAGCCAGGAAACCGGGCGGCATGCTATGGTGCGCGCCCGTACCTCTTCCTGTTTCCTACCGCATGCTGCCGACTTCTCGCACGTTACGCCTGACGCTGTACACCTTGCTGATCGTTGCCGGTGCCGCACTGGCGGCCGGAATTGCCCTGCGTCACACCGAACGCCAAGCGCTGGTCGAGGACGCTGCGCGGGCCAATCAGCAACTGGCGCTCTACGCCAATTCCCTGCACACCCTGATTGATCGCTACCGCGCCCTGCCCGCCGTGCTGGCGCTGGACCCGGAGTTGCGCGCCGCGCTCAACGGTCAGGTCACGGCGGAACAACAGGACGCGTTGAACCGCAAACTGGAAAAAATCAACGGCGCCGCGCAGTCCTCGACCCTGGAACTGCTCGACCGCACCGGCCTCGCCGTGGCGGCCAGCAATTGGCGCTTGCCCAGCAGTTACGTCGGCCACAACTATGGTTTTCGCCCCTACTTCAGCCAGACCCGCACCCAGGGCACCGGGCGCTTTTACGCGGTGGGGGTGACCAGCGGCATTCCGGGCTATTTCCTGTCCAGCGCGGTCACCAGCGACAGCGGCGAGTTCCTCGGCGCGATGGTGGTGAAGCTTGAGTTTCCGGAACTGGAGCGCGAATGGCGTCAGGGCAGCGACACGCTGCTGGTCAGCGACGCACGCGGCATTATCTTCATCGCCAATCAGCCGGGCTGGCGCTACCGCTCGTTGAAACCCTTGAGCGACAGCGATCACGCTGAGCTCAAGGCCACCCGCCAATACGACAAACAACCGCTGACCCCGCTGGACTACCAATCGCTGCAGCGCTTTGACGACAACAGCGATCTGGCGCGGGTCGTCGGTCCTGATGGCACGGCCAATTACCTCTGGGAATCACTGCCGCTGAGCACGGAAGGCTGGACCCTGCACCTGCTGCGCCGCCCGCACGTCGCCTTCGAAGACAGCCGCAATGCCGCACTCGCCGCTGCCGGGCTGTGGCTGGCGCTGGTGTTTCTGTTGCTGTTCCTCAACCAGCGCTGGCGCCTGGCGAAAATGCGCCAGCGCAGCCGTGAAGAACTCGAACAATTGGTCGAAGAGCGCACCCGCGACCTGCGCACGGCTCAGGACGGTCTGGTGCAATCGGCCAAACTCGCGGCCCTCGGCCAGATGTCCGCCGCCCTCGCCCATGAAATCAATCAGCCACTGACCGCCCAGCGCATGCAACTGGCGACCTTGCGTCTGCTGCTCGATCACGGTCGGGTCGACGATGCCTACAAGGCGTTGAAACCGGTGGACGACATGCTGACGCGCATGGCCGCCCTCACCGGCCACCTGAAAACCTTCGCCCGCAAAAGCCCCAGCGGCTTGCGCGAACGTCTGGACCTGGCGGCGGTGGTGGACCAATCGCTGCAATTGCTCGACGCGCGCCTGCGTGATGAGCAGGTCAGCACCGTGCAGCACCTGACGCGTCCGGCGTGGGTGCGCGGTGATGCGATTCGTCTGGAACAGGTGTTGATCAATCTGCTGCGCAATGCGCTAGATGCGATGCAGGACAAACCCTGCAAACGCCTGGAAATCCGCCTCGAAGCCGACGAGCAACTCTGGCGCCTGACCGTCACCGACAATGGCGGCGGCATCGCCGAAGAGCATCTGCCGAACGTGTTCGATCCGTTCTTCACCACCAAACCGGTGGGTGATGGCCTGGGTCTTGGCTTGGCGGTATCGTTTGCCATCGTGCACGAATCGGGCGGTCGCCTGAGCGCCGACAATCATGCCAACGGCGCCGTGTTCACCGTGACTTTACCCATCGACCTGGAGGCCCACAGTCCATGCTGAATTCCGTGATGGTGGTCGACGACGAAAGCAGCATTCGCAGCGCCGTCGAGCAATGGCTGAGCCTGTCGGGTTTCGAGGTGCAACTGTTCAGCCGCGCCGATGAGTGCCTGGCGCAATTGCCGGGGCACTTCCCGGGCGTGATCCTCAGCGACGTGCGCATGCCCGGCATGACCGGCCTTGAGTTGCTGGCCGAGGTTCAGCGTCGTGATGCCGACTTGCCGGTGATTCTGCTGACCGGCCATGGCGATGTGCCGATGGCGGTCGAAGCCATGCGCGATGGCGCCTACGACTTTCTGGAAAAACCCTTTAGCCCGGAAACCCTGCTGAGCAGCTTGCGCAGGGCGCTGGACAAGCGCCGGCTGGTGCTGGAAAACCGCGCCTTGCATGAGTTGGCGGACAACCGCGCCAAACTCGACGCGACGCTGCTGGGCGTGTCCCGTGGTTTGCAGACGTTGCGCCGACAGGTGCTGGATCTGGCGACGCTGCCGGTCAACGTATTGATTCGTGGTGAAACCGGCAGCGGCAAAGAGTTGGTCGCCCGCTGCCTGCACGACTTCGGGCCGCGCGCGGACAAACCGTTCGTGGCGCTCAATTGCGCGGCGATTCCCGAGCAGCTGTTCGAGGCGGAATTGTTCGGCCATGAGAGCGGCGCGTTCACCGGCGCCTCGGGTAAACGTATCGGCAAGCTTGAATACGCCGATGGCGGCACGCTGTTTCTCGATGAAATCGAAAGCATGCCCCTCGCCCAGCAGGTGAAATTGCTGCGGGTGTTGCAGGAGCAGAAGCTTGAGCGGTTGGGGTCGAATCAGAGCATTCGCGTGGATTTGCGGATCATCGCCGCGACCAAGCCTGATCTGCTGGACGAGGCACGGGCCGGGCGTTTTCGCGAGGACCTGGCGTATCGCTTGAACGTCGCTGAGTTGCGCCTGCCGCCCTTGCGCGAGCGACGTGAAGACATTCCGTTGTTGTTCGAATCGTTTGCGCAGAAGGCCGCCGAACGTTTGGGCCGCACGTTTCCACCGTTGAGCGGCCCGCAGTTGAGCCATCTGCTGAGCCACGACTGGCCGGGCAATGTGCGCGAATTGGCAAACGTGGCCGAACGTCAGGTGCTGGGGCTGGGCGAGCCGGAACCGGTCGGCATCGATCCCGGCCAGTCGCTGGCGGCGCAGGCCGAAGCGTTCGAAGCGCATTGCC